>CANGUJ010000074.1 GCA_947456845.1 Burkholderiales bacterium
CCGGGGTTTTCAGCACGAGTTCGCGCGGCGCATCGTGGTAGACACGATCGACCTCGGCCTCGAACCTTATGGCGGCATTGCTCTCCCGGCGGACCGCGTCGGCGTCGGCCGCGTCGCGATACTCGCAGCCGCCCAGTCCGGACAAGGCGACGTGTTCGATGGCAGCGATCCGGAAGTAGCTGTGCAAGGCGCCGGTAAACGCGAAGGCCGCGTCGCCCGTGTTGCGCACCGAAAACTGCATCGTCAGGCCGAGGGCTGACAGGCTGATGGCAAACCTAGCCGCGAATGCATGGGGCCACAGCGAGCGTGTCTGTTGATCGCTCTCGAGCGAAAACACCAGATCGGCGTTCGTATCGGCCGCGTCGGTTGTCTGCCACTCGCGGATCCGGGCAAAACCGTGTTTTGGCAGGCTGCCAAGCCCGGAAAACTGCGGAAAACAGATCGGCACGCCGCCGCGAATGGGTGATGTCCCATCGACTACCGCGCGCTCGGACAGGAACAGGCGTTCCTTGCCGTCGGCAGGCACCCATGACAGGACCTGCGCGCCAAAACGGGAAACCGTGACGCTGGCGCCCTCGATACCGAGGCGCACGCAGTCGATTCCCTGCTGCCGTACAGGCGTGATCCTGGTCGCCGACTTGCCCATGCGCGCTGCCTCAATCCGCAGCGAAGCGCACGGCGATGCGCCCCAGTGCGCCGAAGTCCATGCGCACATGGTCACCGGGCTTGACCGCAAAGGGCTTGAAGCAGGTCCCAGTGGTCACCACCTGCGCGGCCGCGAGAGTCACGCCAATGGATGACAGTTCGTTGGCGATCCAGGTCAGCGCCAGCAAGGGATCGCCCAGCACGTTGACGCCGCTGCCCGCATGTTGCCGTCCTTCGCCATCGGTCGCGGTCACTTGGTGGCTGACAAGATCGATGTTGCGCCAGCCATGCGGTGCGGCATCGCCGAGGAGAAAGTACTCGGCGCATGCGTTGTCGGCGATCAATTGTGCCTCCCCGGCATCCTCGAAAGGCATGAAGCGGGAGTTGGGCACCTCGATCGCGGGATGCAGGGAGGCTACCGCATCGAGCACCTCCAACCGCGTATAGGGTTCGCGGCGCGGCGGCAGGTCGTGTGCCATCCGGAAGGCAAACTCGCCTTCCACCACCAGCATCTGGTTGCCCTTGAGCGTAATCGCCGTACCGCCGGGGAAGATGCGCTCCGCCAGCAGGCGCCCGGCAAGCGGGCCGCTCACGTTGATGTGTTGTTGCCCTGCGGCACTGGTTGCCGCAATTTTCCAGCCGAAAAGCGGATGCACGCTGAACTCCTGCATGGCGGCCTGCACTGCGTAGGCATCGGCCCGGCTGACGGGTCGCAGGTCGTTGGGGAGCGCCTCGATGAAGCGCGCGTCGCGCGATGCGTCGGCGAGAAAGCGGGCGGCTTGTCGGTGATCTATTCGCATAGGCTGAATGTCGGCGTCGCGTCGGGCTCGGAACGCGTATTGTCGCGCAAGCGGGCGACTGCGCGGTGCGCGCGCCGCCCTGGCCCGGCAGCCCGGGTCTGCGGCGCCGATGACACGGGACGTCTTCCGCAACCGACCGGGTGCCCAGTAGCTATTGATCCAGGAAAGCGGCAAGTGCTCGCGAAAGCGCCATCACCTCGAGCTCGAGCCGCTTGAGTTCTGCCGTCGCTTCTTCCAGGCTGCCGTCGCGCGCCAGCTTTTCGAGCCGGCGCGCAGACGTCACCGCCGGACGTGCCTTGAACAGCCCCAGCGTTCCGTTGAGCGCATGCACCGTTTTTGACACGCCGAGGCCGTCGCCTGCAGCCAGTTGCTCCCGGATCGCCGCCAGATCAAGTGGATACTGATCGAGCGCGGCCTTGGCGATCATGCCGATCAGTTCCGGATTGGATTCCGACAAGGATTGCGCATAGTCGAACCCCGACCCTTGCGCAACGTCCGAGTTCGTCGCCGCACCGCCTGCGCCCGCCGGACTTGGTCCGCCCGGTTCTGCACCCGCTTGCGGCGGCGAGGCCGCTGCGGTTGCCGGCTCCGCAGGCATGGCTGGCGATGGCATCGCCGGCAGCCCTTCTTCCGCAGGGATTGCACCCGGCTTCGCGACATCACCACTGTCATCACGGTCGGGTGAAGAAAGGATGGTCAGGCGGGCGGTTAGATTGGACGGGTCATTGCGCGCATCCGCGCGCGCCACCCCGCCGGTATGCCGGACGATAAAGCTATACAGCGCATCGACCTCCACCGGCTTGGCGACGTAGTCATCCATTCCGGCGGCAATGCAGGCATCGCGGTCCGAATGCATGGCGCTGGCGGTCATCGCGAGGATGGGTACCCGTTTGCTGCCCAAGGACTTCTCGCGTTCGCGAATCAGCCGGGTGGCCTCGATGCCGCCCATCACGGGCATTTGCATGTCCATGAGGATCAGATCGAACGTGCCCTCGGCGATACGTTCCAGCGCCGCCGCCCCGTTCTCCGCCATGGTCACCGTATGCCCCCAGCGCTCGAGAAGTTCGCGTGCCAGCATCTGGTTGACCGGATGATCCTCCACCACCAGCACCGACAGATGCGGCCCCGATTCGCGGATTTCGTGACGCGTCAGCAGGCCGGCGCTCGATGGCGACAGCCCGTCGGCCCTCGACTCGAGGGCGCGATGCAGGGTCGCGAGCAGTTCCTGCTGTGGAACCGGCTTGGCGAAATAGCCGGCCAGACCAAGTTCCCGGCAACGCTTCGCATCCCCGCGCACCGCGTCCGAAGACACCATGATTACCGGCACGCGAGCGCTGTAGCCGTTGTCATGAAGGCGCGCCGCAAGTTCGAATCCGCCGGGCTCGGGCAGTCCGGCATCGATGATAACGATATCGAACGCGGTCGACTCGGTCGTCTTGGTCAGAACGCCTTCCGCGTCCTCGGCCTCCGTCACCCGCAAGCCCCATTCGACCAGTTTGCCGGACAACAGCCTGCGGTCCAGGGCGTTTGCGTCCGCAAGCAAGGCCCGGCGCCCTCCCAGACCGGCATCGGCCAGCGGCTTTTGGGGAGGCGCATCGTCCAGGCGCAGCGGCACCTCGAATGCAAACTCGCTGCCCCTGCCCGCCTTGCTCGTCACGGTAATCTGCCCATGCATCAACTGGACGAGCTGTTTGCTTATGGCAAGACCCAGACCCGTGCCGCCGTACCTGCGCGTGGTCGAACTCTCGGCCTGCGTGAAGGCTTCGAAAATGTTGGCCAGGCGCGATCCCGGCAGGCCGATGCCTGTATCACGGACCGCGATTCCCACCGCCGCCCTGCGCGAACCTTCATCCACGCTCGCCGATACCGTCACCTTGACTTGCCCGACCTCGGTGAACTTGATGGCGTTCCCGACGAGGTTGTTGAGCACCTGGCGTATGCGGCCGGGGTCGCCGATGACTCGCAACGGCACCTCCGCGCCGACTTCGCAAACCAGTTCGATTCCCTTGTTGCGCGCGGTAACGGCGAAGCTGCGCACCGCGTCGTTGACCATGCGCGGCAGATCGAAGGAAATCTCCTCGACCGTCAGCTTGCCGGCCTCCACCTTGGAAAAATCGAGTATGTCGTTGACGATGCCAAGCAGCGAAACAGCGGAGCTTCGCACCATGCCGAGGTAATCCCGCTGCTTGTCGTTCAACTCCGTCCCAAGCGTGAGATCGGTCATGCCGATGATTCCATTCATGGGCGTGCGGATTTCATGGCTCATGTTCGCCAGGAATTCGCTCTTCGCCCGGCTGGAATTCTCCGCGGCTTCCTTGCCCTGCCGCAATTCCGACACCTGCGATTGCGCTTGATTCTCCAGCTCGATCAGGCGCGCCATCTCCTGTTCCCGCAGCCGGAGACTGCGCAGCATCAGGAGCAAGACCACGATCAGGAAGGCCATGCTGCTACCAGCAAACACGGCGATGGTGGTCACGGAGCGGCGCCATCCTGCGAGGAACAGGTCCTCCGGCGCCACGACCGCCACGATCAGCGGATAGTTCTCGACCGGCCGGGACACCGCCACAAGCGCGCCGTCCCGGTCGCCTCGCGCAAACGTCGCGCGCCCGGTCGAGCTCATGTCACGGCCGGGCCGCTGCCCCTGGGCGGCGTACAAGGCGGCACTTTGCTGGTCTTGCCTGCCCACCAGGCGATCGGCTGACGGATAGCGCGTCATCAGGATGAAATCGCGACGGTAAAGGCTGACCGAGGCCCCCTCCCCCAAACTCGCCGCAACCTGTTCGTGAAACTCCGAGAAAACGCTAGCGGATATGCCCACCATGACCACACCGAGCATGCCGCCATTCGGGCCGTCGATCCGTCGGCTCACGTAAAACATCCATTCGCCGTTGCCCGGGTTGCGAAGCGGAAGGCTGATGAAGGTGCCGAGCCGGGCGTCCTTCAAGTGCGCCCGAAAGAAGTCCCGGTCCGCCAGGTTGGTCGGTAGCGCCTGGTCTGCTCCCGTGGAGCTGAGCACATCTCCATTGGCGGCTACGACTGTCGCCGCGACGATCTGCGGCAACACCCGGATTTTCTCGCGCAGAATCCGGGACACCTCATCGCTGGCCTTGCGCTGCCGGAGCAGCGCCGGATTCCGAGTCCCGGCCGCCATGACATCCTTGGCGATGGTGTCGAGCGTCCGCTCGGCCGCAAGCAATGTCATGCCGGCATGTTCGGCAAACGCCAGGGTCAGGCCGGTGAGTCGGCGCTCGGCGCCGTCGAGCACCTGCTCCCGAAGGAGGGCCGCCGACCCTAGCGCGCCTGCAGCGATCATGAAAATCGCCAGGGTTCCAAAAAGTAAGGCGAGACAACTTGTCCGCGCCCTGATCCACCCATGCTTCATCGCTGTACGCCAGGGGGGCCGACGGCAGCATCACCTGCGCCCCTCGCGGCGGAAGTTACCAGGAGAAGCGCGATTATCGCGGCTAGGGACTCCAACAACCGCTGCGAACTGACCCCAAATTCCCGGCCAGCGCTACCGAATGGCCCGACAACCAGCCTGTCAGCCCGTGGCCGCGCCGCGTTCGATCAACGCGTAGGCGGAATGATTGTGGATGGACTCGAAGTTCTCCGCCTCGACCACGTAACTGAGCACCCTCGGGTCGCTGTTGAGCGCAGCGGCGACATCGCGGACCAGGTCTTCGACGAACTTCGGGTTGTCATAGGCGCGCTCGGTCACGAACTTTTCGTCCGGCCGCTTCAGCAGTCCGTAAAGCTCGCAGGAAGCCTGGCGCTCGGCCAGCTCGACCATTTCCTCGATCCAGACAAACGCCGCGGTCTGGGCGGTGATGATGACGTGCGAACGCTGGTTGTGGGCGCCGTACTCCGAAATCTGCTTCGAGCAAGGACATAGGCTGGTGACCGGCACCAGAACCTGCATGCGGAAGCAGGTCTTGCCTTCGCTGATTTCGCCGATGAAGGTCACCTCGTAGTCCATCAGGCTCTTCACTCCGGAGACCGGCGCGGCCTTGTTGATGAAATAGGGAAACTTCATCTCGATATGCCCTTCGCGGGCGCCGAGACGCTCCACCATCTCGCGCAGCATCACGTGGAACGATTCGACGGAGATCTCCTTCTCGTGCGCGTTGAGAATCTCGACGAAGCGCGACATGTGGGTACCCTTGAATTCCTGCGGCAGCCCGACCGTCATGTTGAACGTGGCGACGGTATGCTGCACGCCAGGCGCGCCTCCCCCGGACGGCCGCTCGGCGACCTTCACCGGGTGGCGTATCGACTTGATGCCTACCTTGTTGATGGCGATTCGGCGGGTGTCGGCCGATCCCTGGACATCGACCATGGTGGTCGGGGCACTCAATACGGCGCCGCTGGTATTCATGTGCAATCCTTTCGGCTTCGGCCGCAGAGGGGAGGTTTCATGGGCGGGAACGAGCTGCCCGGATCAAGACAACATACGATATGCGGGACTAACGGGCCTTTTCAAGCGCTTTTCTTGAGCGGCTGACCCCGCAGCACGGACATGCGGGCCGAAACAGCGACCCGAATGCCGTCGGCATCCAGTCCTTCGACCGACAGCAGCCTTCCCGGATCGCCGTGGTCGATGAAGCGGTCGGGCAAGCCCAGGTGCAGCATGGGTACGGTGATCCCCGACGCAGCAAGCGCCTCGGCACAGCCGGCGCCCGCGCCGCCGGCGATCACGTTTTCCTCGATTGTGACCAGCAGATCATGGGCTAGCGCTACCTCGTGCAGCAGGTCGGCGTCCACGGGCTTTACAAAGCGCATGTTGACCACGGTGGCGTCGAGCGCTTCGCCCGCGGCGAGCGCAGGATGCACCATCGAACCAAAGGCCAACAGCGCAACGCGGTCACTGGAGCGGCCCGCCCGCCGCCGAACCTCGCCGCGCCCCCACGGCAGCGCCTTCATATCCTTGCAGACGGCCACGCCGGGCCCCGCGCCACGCGGGTAACGAACCGCCACCGGATGGTCCTGGAGATAACCCGTGTAGAGCATTTGCCGGCATTCGTCCTCGTCCGCAGGCGCCAGCACCGAGACGTTCGGCAGGCAGCGCAGGAAAGAAAGGTCGTAGCTGCCCGCGTGAGTGGCGCCATCGGCACCCACCAGCCCGGCACGATCGATCGCCATGAGAACAGGCAGGTTCTGTAACGCCAGGTCATGAATCAACTGATCATAGCCACGCTGCAGGAACGTCGAGTAGATGGCCACCACCGGCTTGAGGCCCTCACAGGCCAACCCGCCCGCGAATGTGAGTGCATGTTGCTCGGCAATGCCGACGTCGTGGTAGCGGTCCGGGTAGCGGGCCGCGAAATCGACCAGGCCGGACCCTTCGCGCATGGCCGGCGTAATGCCGACCAGGCGGGTATCCGCCGCCGCCATGTCACATATCCACTCGCCGAACACCTGGGTGTAGGTGGGCTTGCCGCCGGCTTTGGCCACGATGCCCTCGGCCGGATCGAACTTGCCGGGCCCGTGATACAGGACCGGATCGGCTTCGGCCAGCTTGTAGCCTTGCCCCTTGCGGGTCACCACATGCAGGAATTGCGGCCCCTCGAGCTGCTTCATATTCTGCAGTGTCGGGATCAGCGAATCGAGGTCATGCCCGTCGATGGGGCCGATGTAGTTGAAACCGAATTCCTCGAACATGGTGCCGGGCACCACCATTCCCTTGGCGTGCTCTTCGAGGCGCTTGGCCAGTTCCCAAAGCGGCGGCGCAACGCCCAGCACCCGCTCCCCGGCGCGCCGCGCAGCCGCGTAGAAGCGCCCCGACATCAGTCGGGCCAGATACCTGTTGAGTGCCCCGACCGGCGGGGATATGGACATGTCGTTGTCGTTCAGGACGACGATCATGCGGGCGTCCTCGCAGACCCCGGCGTTGTTCAGCGCCTCGAAGGCCTGCCCGGCGGACATCGCGCCGTCGCCAATGATGGCCACCGCATGGCGGTCTTCGCCCTTTTGCCTGGCGGCCACCGCCATTCCCAGGGCAGCCGAGATCGAGGTTGACGAATGCGCGGTGCCGAACGTGTCGTACTCGCTCTCGACTCGCCGTGGGAAACCGGAAATGCCGTTCAACTGGCGCAGCGTGTTCATGCGGCCGCGCCTGCCGGTCAGAATCTTGTGGGGATAGGTCTGGTGGCCGACGTCCCACACCAGGCGATCATGCGGCGTGTTGAACACGTAATGCAGCGCGATGGTGAGCTCGACGGTTCCCAGGTTGGATGAGAGATGCCCGCCTGTCTTGGAAACGGATTCGAGCAGGAACGCCCGCAGTTCGGCCGCCAGCGTGCCGAGGTCGCGACGCGAGAGCTTGCGAAGGTCGGCCGGACTATTGATGGACTCGAGCAACTTGTACATGGAATATCAACCAACTGTCTGGTCTGGGCCGGTGATCATCGGTGGCCGCTGGCAAGGCCGATGGCCCGGGGAGAACGAACATACATCAAAAAGTGCGCCTTGCGATGAAGCGGGCAAGGTCGGCGAGTCTGCCGCCGCGGGTGCCAAAAGGCGCGAGGGAATCCAGTGACTCGGTCAGCAGGTCATCGGCCTTGCGCTGGGCTGCGGCCAGGCCGAGGATGGACACGTAGGTCGGTTTATCATCCTTTTCGTCCTTCCCGGCGGTCTTGCCGAGGGTTGTCGTGTCGGCGGTGGCGTCGAGGATGTCGTCGATCACCTGGAACAAGAGGCCCGCGCACTTGGCATAGCGATCGAGCCGCTCGCGCTCAGCTTGATCGAGCGGTTCACCGCACAGCGCACCCAGATTGACCGAAGCCCTGATCAGCGCGCCGGTCTTGTGGATATGCATCAGTTCCAGTTCGGGCTCGGTCAAGTCCCGCCCCACTGCATCAAGGTCGAGCTGCTGACCACCGCACATGCCGCGCGAGCCGGCAGCGCGGGCGAGCACATCCAGCATGCGCAACTGGGTGGCGGCGTCCGCCGCCACGGGGTTCGCGGCGAGGACATGGAATGCCTGTGCCTGAAGTGCATCGCCGGCCAGGAGGGCCGTTGCATAGTCGAACTCAACATGCACGGTCGGTTTGCCGCGCCGCAGGCTGTCGTCGTCCATGCAGGGCAGGTCGTCATGCACCAGCGAATACGCGTGGATCATCTCGAGCGCCGCAGCGGGAATCTCCAATGCCTCCGGCGTGGCCCCGGCGAACTCGCCGGCGCCGAAAACGAGCAAGGGCCGCACCCGCTTGCCGCCGCCGAGCACCGCGTAGCGCATTGCATCGTGCAACTTGGCCGGCAACGCGTCGGCGGCCGGCAGCAGCCGCGCCAGGGTGGTCTCCATGCGTGACTGGACAGCCGCCATCCATTCCCGGAATGCCGGCGGCGCGATCACGCTCATTGCGCCCCCCCGTCGGACCCCAGTGGCTTGAGGACTCCCTCCTCGAGGATGCGCACCTGCTGCTCGGCGGCATAGAGGCGCTGTTGCGCTGCGCGCACGAGTTCTATCCCGCGCTTGTAGGCCGACAACGAATCCTCCAGCGCCAGCTCATCAGACTCCATGCGCAGAACAATGGACTCGAGTTCCTGGATCGCCGCTTCGAACGACAATGTCTCCGGAGTTTCGGTTTGGGGGATGGTCTTTGCCAATTCGGATGCGCAGGCCCGAACTTGCCTGGCTGCATTTTTCAATAAACTCCTATTTTAAGGTGTCTTTGCGGTTCGCGCCGGGGTAAAATACAAAGCGATGGAAAACACTTGCTCAGATCACGGGCAAGATTCCACGACTACACCGTCTGAACAGTCCGTGCTGCTCTCATAGACTCGTCTGCTTCGCGCTTCGCTCTTTTTCGCCCAACGCATCAGCTAGAGAACCGCCAGCCATCCCAGCATGAGCATCGTTCGTGTCCGTTTCCTCTCCCCGCTTGCCCGCGACGGGCCGGCGCGCGCCTGACCCTCGCAAGATCAGGGGCTTGAGGCGCTGCCTCCCTCAAGCCAGTCAAGGAAACCTGCACCAGGTCGGCACCCGCCGCCGGTACATTGTGGGATAGTCATCATGTCGGATATCGCTACCCTGGCCCGCTTGAGGCCGGCCGCGTCGCAGTTGCCTGTGCACGCGTATCACGACCAGGCCGTTTTCGCAGCCGAAATGCAATATCTGTTCGCCGGTGGTCCAGGCTATGTCGGCCATGAACTCATGGTCCCCAATGCCGGGGACTACCACGTCCTGCAATGGATGGGCAACGCCCGCGCACTGGTCAACAACGGCCGTGGCACCGAACTGCTGTCAAACGTGTGCCGGCATCGTCAGGCGATCATGCTCGAGGGACGCGGCAACCGGCCCAATATCGTGTGTCCGCTGCACCGCTGGACCTATGACCTCAATGGCACGCTGCTGGGCGCCCCGCATTTCGACGACAAGCCCTGCCTGAACCTCAAGCGGGCTCCACTCTCCAGCTGGAATGGCCTCCTGTTCGATGGCAAGCGAGACGTGGCCGCCGATCTCAGGAATCTCGGCGTACGTGCGGATCTCGATTTTTCCGGATACATGTTTGATCGGGTCGAGGTGAACGAATGCGCCTACAACTGGAAGACCTTCATCGAGGTCTATCTGGAGGACTACCATGTCGCCCCTTTCCATCCCGGATTGGGCGGGTTCGTCACCTGCGAGGACCTCGAGTGGCAGTATGGAGAGCGCTTTTCGGTCCAGACCGTCGGCGTCAACAACGCGCTCGCCAGGCCCGGCAGCGAAACCTACCGGAAATGGCATGAACAGGTGCTCAGGTTCCGCGGCGAGCGCTTCGACGACCGGGTACCCAAGTACGGCGCCATCTGGCTGACCCTGTACCCCAACATCATGGTCGAGTGGTACCCGCATGTGCTGGTCGTCTCGCACCTGATTCCGCGCGGGCCCCAGGCCACCACCAACGTGGTCGAGTTCTACTACCCTGAGGAAATCGTGCTTTTCGAGCGTGAATTCGTCGAGGCCGAGCAGGCGGCCTACATGGAGACAGCGCGCGAGGACGACGAGATCGCACTGCGCATGGATGCAGGGCGCCTCGCGCTCATGAGGCAGGGCATCAATGAAGTCGGGCCCTACCAGTCGCCTATGGAAGACGGCATGCAGCATTTCCACGAATTCCTGCGCCGTCAGTTGCCTCGCACTTATTGACATCCCTGCCGTTTTACCCGGACCCACAACAGCGGAAAGCGCAACCATGCACGACAAGACCGTTTCGACCACCGAGCTGGCGGCCCATCTGACGGATCCCGGCTGGATCATCCTCGACTGCCAGCACGACCTCATCAATCATGCGTTCGGGCGCGAGGCCTATGCCCGGGAGCACATTCCAGGTGCGCACTTCGTGTCGATGGAGGCCGACATGGCAGGCGTCAAGACCGGGCGCAACGGCCGGCATCCGCTGCCCACGCCGGAGGCGCTGGCGGCCACGTTCGGACGGCTGGGCATCACCGCCGGCCGCCAGGTCGTGGCTTATGACAGTTCACAGAACAACTACGCAGGACGCGTGTGGTGGACCCTGCGCTGGCTCGGCCACAGGACGGTCGCCGTTCTCGACGGCGGCCTCGGGAAATGGAAGGCGGAAGGTCGACCACTGACCGCTGATGTGCCGGCGCCGCGGCCCGCCGCCTTCTCGGGAAGCCCCGATGACAGCATGCATGTCAGTGCCGACGCCATCCTCGCGGCCATCGGCAAGCCGGGACTGAAGGTGGTGGATGCACGCGCCGCGGATCGCTACAGCGGCGCGGCCGAGACCATTGATCCTGTCGGCGGACATATTCCCGGCGCCCTGCTGCGCTTCTGGAAGGAGAACATCAATCCCGACGGCACATACAAAAGCGCCGATGTGCTGCGCGCCGAATTCCTCAAGTTGCTCGCCGGCACACCGCCCGCCGAGGTGGTGCACCAGTGCGGCTCGGGCGTGTCGGCCTGCAACAACATGGTTGCCATGGAACTGGCCGGACTGCCAGGCTCGAGACTATATGTGGGCTCCTGGAGCGAATGGTGCTCGGATCCGGCCCGTCCGATGGCCACCGGCAGCGCGCCCTGAGCATGAAGCGCGGTCCGGTGCCTGCGCCGATGCGGCTCGGGCCGATACGGCGCCGCTGATCACTGCCGGGGGCATCCCGGGACACGCCCGTCACTGCGCCCTTGGGCAGACAGGAATCGGTAACGCCGCTCAGTCGGCATATCCTGGCGCCTCGCGGTCGAGCACGCGCATCATCGCCTCGAAGTAGAGACGCTCGCGCTCGGTGCGCGAATGGCGGTCGTCCCGCGGCGGCGACTGCACTTCGGCGACCACATGGTCCGGCAGGATTTCCAGGGCTTGTCCGGTGCTCATGGCCAGCACCTGGGCGCGACACACGCGCTCGAGCTTGTAGAGCCGCCGGTAGGCCTGCGCCACGCTGTTGCCGACGACCAGCACGCCGTGGTTCTTCATGAACAGCACATGCTTGTCGCCGATCACCAGCGCCAGCCTTTCGCCCTCCGCCACGAAATCCGCGGTGCCCTGGTAGTGGTCGTCGTAAGCGACGTGGCCATGGAAAAAGGCGGCCGTCTGGCTCGCAGGCAGCACACGATTGTCCTTGAGCATGTTCAACGCGACCGCCCAGGTTTGATGGGTGTGCAGCACCACCCGCGCGCCCGTGATCCGGTGGATCGGCGCATGGATGCATTGCGCCGAGAGCTCAACCACGCCCTCGCCTTCGAGGGTTTCGCCCTGTTCGTTGAACACGATCATGTCGCTGGCCTTCGCCTCCGACCAGTGCAGCCCGAACGGCAACACTAGATAACGGTCCTCGTAGCCGGGCACGGTCATCGTGAAGTGATTGTCGATGC
>CANGUJ010000075.1 GCA_947456845.1 Burkholderiales bacterium
CGCCGGTTCGACGAGCGCTTACTTCGCCGAGGCGAGTTCCTTGGCGCAGTCGCGCGGCGTGACCTTCTTTTCCTGCGCGTACTTGGCCGCGGATGCCCTGATCATCGGCTTGATCACCTGCTGGTCGGCCTCGTACACATCATTGCCGACCACCCACTTGTTGCCGTCCCAAGTGTGGATCTTGGCGCGGCTACCACCTTCATGGTCGACGCAGGAGGTCGAGATCGGGTCGGCGAAGCCGGCGAACCCCAGCGCCGCCAGCGCCTTCTGGTCGAGCGCCAGGTTCTCCAGGCCCCACTGCACTTCCTCGCCCTTAAGCGGCTTCTTGCCGTACTTGAGCTGGGCGCGCTTGACGCCCTCGACGCTCATCATCGCCGCCACCAGGCCGCGGTTGTAGAGCACCTCGCCCACCTCGGCCTTGGGACCGGTGCCCTGGCCCTTGTCGTGCACGAACTTCATCACGTCGGCATGCACCTTGCCCTGGCCGGCCGGCGCCATGAAGGTCAGCGCGTTGTAGCCCTTGGCGCCGTCGCCCGCGGGGCGCACATCGGGTTCAGCGCCCGCCCACCATACGCCGTACATCTTCTCGCGAGGGTAGCCGACCGCGACCGCTTCCTTGAGCGCCGTGCCGTTCATCACGCCCCAGCCCCACAGGAACAGGTAGTCGGGCCGGCTCTGGCGCACCTGCAGCCAGGTGGCCTTCTGCTCGACGCCAGGATGGGTCACCGGCAGCAGCGAGAGTTCGTAGCCATGCATCTTGGCGCGCTCCTGCAGGAGCGCGATGGGTTCCTTGCCGTAGGGCGAGTCGTGGTACACGAGGGCGATCTTCTTGCCCTTGAGCTTGTCGAGGCCGCCTTCCTTCTTGCCGATATGCTGGATCAGCATGTCGGCCGCGCCCCAGTAGGTGCCGCCGAGCGGGAAGTTCCACTTGAACACCTGGCCGTCCACCGAGTCGGCGCGGCCATAGCCGGCGGTGATGATCGGTATCTTGTCGGTGAACGACTTGTCGGTCAGCGCGAAGGTGATGCCGGTCGAGAGGGTGTGGAAGACGGCGGCGCCGGTCGGCCCCTTGCCCTTGAGGCGTTCGTAGCACTCGACGCCGCGGTCGGTGGCGTAGCCCGTCTCGCACTCCTCGTAGGTGATCTTCACGCCGTTGATACCGCCGTCGCGGGCGTTGATCAGCTTCAGGTAGTCCACATAGCCATTGGCGAAGGGGGTGCCGTTGGGTGCGTAAGCCCCGGTGCGGTAGGACAACACCGGAAAGAACTGCTCCTTGGCCTGTGCCGATGCCGACGTCGGCAGCAGCGAGCCTGTCAGGGCGGCGGTGATCGCAGCCGCGGCCGCGATCGAGGTTTGTAGCTTCATGGTGTCTCCTTTTTTCAAAAAACGGGTCGGAAAATCCGGCCGAACAAGCAAATCACTTTACGTCTGCGAGAGATATTGGTGATCACCCTAGTGCGGGAAAGGCCACAGGCGCAGCTTTTCCTTGCCGATGGCCCACAGCCGCGCGATCCCGAGCGGCTCGACGATCAGGAAAAAGATGATCAGCGCGCCGAAAATCATGAATTCCATGTGCGAGGCCAGCGCGGTGCCGAAATTCATGCCGACCAGCCCGCCCAGCACGGGCAGGATCTGGTTCAGGGTGATGGGCAGGAGCACGATGAACGCAGCGCCAATGAAACTGCCGAGAATCGAACCCATGCCGCCGATGATGATCATGAACAGCAGGTTGAGGGAGAAGTTGACCGAAAACGCCGCCGGCTCCCATGACCCGAGGTGCACGAAGCCCCACATCGCGCCCGCCACGCCGGCATAGAAGGCGCTGACGGCAAAGGCGGACAGTTTGGCGTACATCGGGCGGATACCGATTACCTCGGCCGCCACATCCATGTCGCGCATGGCCATCCACGAGCGGCCGATATGGCCGCGCACGAGGTTCTTGGCCATCAGGGCGAACACGATCACCACCACCAGCACAAGAAGGTAGCGCTCAGTCGGCGTGTCGAACTTGAACCCGAACATCTCGATCGGCGCGGTCGACACCGAACCCGAGGGCGAGTAGTTGGTGAACCACTTCACGCGCGCGAACACCCAGTCGATGAAGAACTGGGCCGCCAGCGTCGCCACGCCCAGATAAAGACCCTTGATCTGCAGCGAGGGCAGGCCGAAGAGGATGCCGACCAGCGCGGCGATGAGGCCCGCCAGCACCAGCACCAGGATGAAATTGAGCTGCGGGAAGCGCACGACGAGGTTATAGGCGGCGTAGGCGCCGATGCCCATGAAAGCGGCGTGACCGAGCGATATCTGGCCGCAGTAGCCCACCAGCAGGTTCAGGCCGATGGCCGCCAGCGAGACGATGAGGAAGGGAATCAGCACGGCCCGGAACATGTAGTCGGAGGCCAGGTAGGGCACGGCGAACAGGGCGAAGGCGATCAGCCCGAAGATGAACCAGCGGTCCTGGCGGATGCCCAGGATCTGCTGGTCCTCGACGTAGCTGGCCTTGAATTGCCCGTTTTCACGATAGAACATGGTGTCAGGATCCTAGACGCGGTCGATGTGTTTTTCGCCGAAGAGACCTTCGGGTCGCACCATCAGGAACAACAGCGCCAGCACATAGGCGAACCAGTTCTCGATCCCGCCGCCCGCCAGGTCCCACATCTTGACCAGCGGCGGTCCGAGGAACACCTCGGCCATCTTCTCGCCCACGCCGATGACCAGGCCGCCGATGATGGCGCCCGGGATCGAGGTGAAGCCGCCGAGGATCACGACCGGCAAGGCCTTGAGCGCGAGCTGCGCCAGCGAAAACTGCACGCCCAGCTTGGAGCCCCACACCATGCCCGCCACCAGCGCGACGAAACCCGCGACCGCCCACACGATCACCCAGATGCGGTTGAGCGGAATGCCGATCGATTGCGCGGCCTGGTGGTCGTCGGCCACCGCGCGCAAGGCCCGGCCGGTAGCGGTCTTCTGGAAGAACAGCGCCAACATGAGCACCAGCAGGGTCGCGATCACCGTCGCCACCAGGTCTTCCTTGCTGACCAGTATGCCGCCCTCGAACATCGACTGCAGGATCATGGTCGGTTCCTTGGAGATCCCCAGGTCGATCTTGTAGACGTCGCTGCCCCAGATGGTCTGGCCGAAACCGTCCAGGAAGAAGGTCACGCCGAGCGTGGCCATGAGGAGCGCCACCGGGTCCTGGGCCACCAGCGGCCGCAGCACCACGCGCTCGACCACCCAGGCCAGGACGATCATGATGCCGGTGGCCAGCACAAAAGCGAGCGCCAGCGCGGGGAATCCTGCGGGTATGCCTATCCAGCCCGGCAGCCATTCCGCCAGACGCGCCAGCGCCAGCGCGGCGAACAGCACCATCGCGCCCTGCGCGAAATTGAACACCCCGGAGGCCTTGAAGATGAGCACGAAGCCCAGCGCCACCAGGGAATACAGCACACCGGCCATCAGGCCGCCGATGAGCACTTCGAGATAGAAGCCGGGTGCGCTGCCGGTGAGCAGCGGCGCCGCCAGGCCAGCGGCCAGCACCACGCCCAAGGCGATGACCGGCCCGTTTTTCCTTGCTGCCATGAGGGTATTCCTTCTAGTGACCCGCGCCGAGGTAGGCCCTGATGACCTCGGGATCGTTGCGCACTTCATCCGGCGTGCCGTCGCCGATCTTCTTGCCGTAGTCGAGCACCACCACGCGGTCGGAAATGTCCATCACCACGCCCATGTCATGCTCGATCAAGACGATGGTGGTGCCGAACTCGTCGTTGATGTCGAGAACGAAGCGGCACATGTCCTGCTTCTCTTCCACATTCATCCCTGCCATAGGCTCGTCGAGCAGCAGCACCTGCGGCTGCGCCGCCAACGCGCGGCCGAGGTCGACGCGCTTCTGCAGGCCGTAGGGCAGGCGGCCGACCGGCGTCTTGCGGTAGGGCTGGATCTCGAGGAAGTCGATCACATGCTCGCAGAACTCCCGTTCGCGCAGTTCCTCGGCGCGGGCCGGCCCGAAATGCAGGGCCTGGGCGAGGATGCCGGTCTTCATCTTCAGGTTGCGGCCGGTCATGATGTTGTCGAGCACGCTCATGCCCTTGAACAACGCCAGGTTCTGGAAGGTGCGGGCGATGCCGCTCTCGGCCGCATGGTGCGTGTCCATATCGCGCCGCACCTCGCCCTTGTAGACGATTTCGCCCTCCTGCGGGTGGTACACGCCGTTGATGCAGTTGAGCATGGAGCTCTTGCCGGCGCCGTTCGGGCCGATGATGGCGCGCACCTCGTGCTCGCGCACGTCGAACGAGATGCTCTGCAGCGCCTTGACGCCGCCGAACGCAAGGGAGATGTTGCGGACGTCGAGGATGACGTCGCCGATGTTGCGTTGTCTCATCAGGCGGCCTTCCTGGCGGCGGGAAAGGTCTTCGCATCCATGATCCTGAGCGTGGCGCTCACCTTGCCGACGCGGCCGTCCTCGAACTTGACCTGGGTCTCGATGAACTGCTCGTCGCGGCCGCCATAGATGGCCTCGACCAGCGGGCCGTACTTCTCGCCGATGAAGCCGCGCCTGACCTTGGAGGTGCGGGTGAGCTCGCCGTCGTCGGCGTCGAGTTCCTTGTGCAGGATGATGAAGCGGCGGATCTGCGAATCGGCCAGCTTCTCTTCCCGCGCCAGGTCGGCGTTGACCTTCTCGACGCACTCGCGGATCAGGTCGCGCACGGCCGGCTGGCTGCCGAGGTCGACGTAGCCGCTATAGGTGATGCCGCGCTTCTCGGCCCAGTTGCCGACCGCTTCCATCTCGATGTTGATGAAGGCGCTGACCATGTCGCGCCGGTCGCCCAGGGCGACCGCTTCCTTGATGAACGGGAAGAACTTGAGCTTGTTCTCGATGTACTTGGGCGCGAACATGGCGCCGTTGGCCAGCCGGCCCACATCCTTGGCGCGGTCGATGATGCGCAGGTGGCCGTGGGCGTCGATGATGCCGGCGTCGCCTGAGTGGTACCAGCCGTCGTTGGTGAGCACCTCGGCGGTCGCCGCGGGGTTCTTGTAGTACTCGCGCAGCAGGCCGGGTGACTTGATCAGGAGTTCACCGTTGTCGGCGATCTTCAGCTCCACGCCGGCCACCGGCGGGCCGACGGTTTCGGCGCTGACCTGGCCATCAGGCTGCACGCACACGAACACCGCGGTCTCGGTGGACCCGTAGAGTTGCTTCAGATTGATGCCCAGCGAGCGATAGAAGCGGAACAGGTCCGGGCCGATGGCCTCGCCCGCGGTATAGGCCACGCGCACGCGGCTCATGCCGAGCACGTTGCGCAGCGGACCGTAGGTGGTGAGGTCGCCCAGCCAGTACATCAAGCGGTCGGGCAGGCCGACCGCCTGCCCGTCGAGCAGCCGCCCGCCGACGCGCTCGGCGACGCCCATGAAGTACTTGAACAGGCCGCGCTTGATGCGGCTGGCGTCCTCCATGCGGATGGTCACCGAGGTGAGCAGGTTCTCGTAGACGCGCGGCGGCGCGAAATAGTAGGTAGGGCCGATCTCGCGCATGTCCGAGGTCACCGTGCCGGCGGCCTCCGGGCAGTTGACACAGAAACCGGCCACCAGGGCCTGCGCGTAGGAGAAGATGTTCTGCCCGATCCAGGCGGGCGGCAGATAGGCCAGCACCTCCTCGGCGTCCGACAGGCCCTCCATCTCGCAGCCCACGCGGGCGCGGTCGATCAGCGCCGCGTAGGTATGCACCACGCCCTTGGGGTGGCCCGTGGTGCCCGAGGTGTAGAACATCGACGCGGCGTCGGACGACTTGCCCTTGGCGACCTCGGCATCGAAGAAGCCGGGATTGGCAGCATCGTACTCGCGGCCGATGGCGCGCAGCTTTTCGAAGGCCGTGAGCTCCGGCTGGCTGTAGTGGCGCAGGCCGCGCGGATCATCGTAGTAGATGTGGGCGATGAGCCCGGCCTGCTCCTTGATTTCGAGGACCTTGTCGACCTGCTCCTGGTCCTCGACCACGGCATGGGTGATCTCGGCATTCTGGAACACATAGACCAGCTCGCTGGCGATGGCGTCCTGGTACAGGCCCACCGGTATGGCGCCGATCGATTGCGCCGCGGCAATGGTCCAGTACACCCAGGGACGGTTGGCGCCGATGATGGCGATATGGTCGCCGCGCTTCAAGCCCTGCGCCGCAAGACCGCAGGCGATTGCGCGCACCTCGTCGGCCACCTGGCGCCAGGTGAAGGTTTGCCAGATGCCGAGGTCCTTCTCGCGCATGGCCGGGCGCGCACCGCGCACCTTCGCATGGTGCGCAAGCAGGCGCGGAAAGGTGTCCGCCGTTACCGGGGGCAAGCCGCTCATTTGTCTTCTCCTGGCTGCCGAGGGCGCCTTGGCGCTCCGGCAGTTCCGATTTTTGCGCCCGCTTTTTTCTCGGGGCACTCCATTCCCCGCCCCGAACCGGCCCGGACGCATGAGCGCAAGGCGGGCACGGCCATGCGGACCCGGCCACGTATCATAGGGACCGCAGGTTTGCATCGGCTGTCATTAGGCCGACAATCCGTAAACGAAATTTCACCCGTAGTCTTTCATGTCCGCCTTATTGCCGATATTGCAGGCAACCCCATGGGGGAAAACCCTAGATGCGGAGGAGTTCGCCGCTGCGGCGGCCGACATCACCGAAAGACGCGTAGCGGCCGGAGGCTACGTGTGCCGCAAGGGCGAGCCGGTCGAAAGCTGGATAGGCGTCCTCGACGGCCTGGTGAAAATGAGCAGCATCTCGCCCGAGGGCAAGCCGATCAGCTTCACCGGCGTGCCCACCGGCGGATGGTTCGGCGAAGGCTCGCTGCTCAAATACCCCGAGCCGCGCCTGTACGACGTGGTGGCGGTGCGCGATTCCCAGGTGGCCTACATGCCGCGCGCGACCTTCATGCGCCTGCTCGACAACAGCATTGCGTTCAACCGGTTCCTGCTCAAGCAACTCAACGAGCGTCTCGGCCAGTTCATCGGCACGGTCGAGAACGACCGGCTCCTCGAACCCGACGCGCGGGTGGCACGCGCCTTGGCGCAGCTGTTCAATCCGCTTCTCTACCCCGGCACGGCCACGCAACTGCAGCTATCGCAGGAGGAAATCGGCCTGCTCTCGGGCGTTTCGCGCCAGCGCGCGAACCAGGCGCTGCAGGTGCTCGAAAGGGCGGGATTGCTGAAGGTGGAGTATGGCGGCGTGCGGGTGCTCGACATCGACGGGTTGAAATCGTTCGGTTGACCGGCGGGTACGCTCGCCACATGCGGCGGGTACCGGCATGCGGCCGGCGGGCCGGCCGAGGCGCGACCGCCTGGAAGATCACGCGAATCAACGGGCGCAGCATGGCCTGCCTCGCCGTGCTGGATGGATTTCCGCCGGCGGGACCGCGGCATTCGCCCGCGCCCGCGCAACCCTCGCGGTCAGGCGCCGGTGTGGTGTAACCTGAGGCATTCTGGCCGACGACCGAAACAGTTCATGAACGTCAAGAACATCATTGAAGTCACCGAAAAGCTCTTTCTGGTCATCATCGCCCTGTGCACCGTGGTTGCGATGGTGCAGGAAATCGCCATCCTGGTGGAGAACCGCAAGGTCGAACTCAAGGACCTGCTGCTGATGTTCATCTACGCCGAGGTGCTGGGCATGCTCGGCGCGTTCTACAGCAGCCACCGCATCCCGATCACCATCCCCCTGTTCATCGCGATGACAGCGCTCTCGCGGCTGATCATCCTGCAGGGCAAGGAGGCCAACCCGACCATCCTGATCTACGAAAGCGGCGCCATCCTCCTCATCGCGCTGGCCTGTTGGATCATCGGCCGCCACGATCCGGGCAAGTAGGCGGGCGCCGGGCGTCCCGGCGCAGCCGCTCAGATGACGATTTCGCGCCGCACGCCGCGGCAATCCATCTCGTACTCCAGCCCCGCGACCGGCGGCCGGCAGTATTGCCAGGTCACGCCGCCGGCGGCCGCGCCGCGCCGCACCAGTTCGGATCCCAGGAACGGGTGGATGTCGTGCACGGTGTAGACATGCGTGGCGGTCACGTCGCACCAGCCGGCTCCCAGCGCGGCCAGGCGGCGCTCCTGTTCGGCCAGCACCCAGCGCGCCTTCTCCAGGATGGCATCGGCCGAGGTCTCGCCGGCGCGCACGGTGACGCTGCGATAGTCCTTGTGCCCCTCCGGCGCCTCGCCGCTGCCGGCCACCACCAGCCCGCCGCCGGCCGCCGGCACCGTATACGAAAAAGCGTAGAAACCCGGCGCGGCTGGCGGGTCGATTTCGGGGCATACATTGCTGCGCGCCACCGGGTTGACACCGTCGCGCATCACCTTCCAGCGCTCCAGCGTACCGACGTAGACGCGGTTGAAGTCGACAAAGCCCCGCTCGGTAAACGGCGCCGGCGAGCGCAGCTCGCAGGCGCAGAAGGCCGCCAGCGGCCGGCCGATGGCCTTCAGGTGCGCCTCGATGCGCGCGAACCCTTCGTCGAGCGGCACCCAGTGCGCGAAGCGCGCGCGCTCGATGGCATAGCCGGGTTCGGCCGCCACGCCCGCCGAATACTGGAACACGCCCGGCACATAGCGGTAGCCGCCGTCGGAACATGCGCTGGTGGTGGCCATGGCGTTCAGTCCAGCTTGATCCGGGCGGCTTCCACCACCTTGGCCCAGCGCGCAAGGTCCTCGCGCACCTGCACGGTGAATTCCTCCGGGGTGTTGCCGACCGGCTCCACGCCGAGGGTCTCGAAACGGCTCCTGAGATCCGGGTCCTTGAGGGCGGTGGCGATCTCGCGATACAGCCTGTCGACCACCGGGCGCGGAGTCCTGGCCGGCACATGGATGCCCACCCACGACACCGCCTCGAAATTGGCGATGCCCAGCTCGGCGAAGGTCGGCACGTCCGGCAGCGAACTCACGCGCTTGAGGGACGAGACGCCGTAAGCCTTGAGCTTGCCGCTCTTGATGTGCGCCTGCGCGCCGGCCACCGACGAGTACGCGAGCGGTACCTGCCCGCCGATGGTGTCGATCACCGCCTGGCCGCCGCTCTTGTAGGGAATGTGCTGCATGTCCAGCCCGGTGCGCTGCTTGAGCAGTTCGCCCGCCACATGGGTGGTGCCGCCGGTGCCGGAATGCCCGAACGAAAGCTTGCCCGGATTGGCCCTGGAATAGGCGACCAGGTCGGCGAATGTCCTGGCCGGCACCGACGGATGCGCCACCAGCACCAGCCCGGCATCTCCCATCTTGGTGACGTGCTGGAAGTCCTTCATGGTATCGAAAGGAATCTTCGGATACACCGACGGGTTGATCACCATGGTGCCGTCGAACCCCAGCAGCAGGGTGTAGCCGTCTGCAGGGGACTGCGCCACGTAGGCCGAACCCGGGTTGCCGGCGCCGCCGGGCCTGTTCTCGACGATCACCTGCTGGTTCATCTGGCGCGAGAGCTTGTCGGCCATCACGCGCGCGGTGCTGTCGGTCACCCCGCCGGTGGCAAACGGCACCACCAGACGGATCGGCTTATTGGGATAGTCCTGCGCCTGGCCGGCGACAGAAAGCACGGCGATAACGCCGGCGGCAATGGCACGCAGTGTCCGCATGTTCGTCTCCTGTTGGGTCTGCATCCATTATCACCCGACCAAGGGCCGCGCGGGCGCGCAAGGTGCGTTTACGCACGGCTCGGCGGGGAATGGCCATGATCGGCCGGACGTTAGGCGTGACCATGAGCTCACCGGAACGCGTCGTTCCGCAACCACCTGCCAAAAAAAGAGGGAAACCATGAAACTGCGCCAACTGCTCGCCGTCACCTCCACCGCCACCCTGGTCTTCCTTGCCCCTGCGCAGGCCGGGGCGCAAGCCGCCGCGCTCGCCGATGACACTTTCATTGAGAGCGTCGGCGACTCGCTGCTGCGCGCCGAGGCCGCCTACGCGGCCGGCCGTTTCCGCGATGCCTATGGGTTCTACTACTGGGCGGCGATCCGCGACAACGCGCGGGCCCAGGAAATGGTGGGCTTGATGCTGCTGCCGGGTACCGGCCTGTACGGCGAGGCGGTACCCGCCAACCGCGAAGAGGCGCTGTTCTGGCTGCGCGAAGCGGCCTCGCGCGGCCGCGACGCCGCCGCCCACCTGGCGCAAGCGCTCGCCCGGTCGACGGCAGCACAGTTGCGCAACCCCACCACCACGGTCAACTGACCCGCGGAACCGGGGATACCCGCCATGGACGCGCAACCAATCGCCCTCTGGGCACAACTTCTCGGCCTGCTATATGTGGCGACCGGGGTTTTCAGGTTCTTCTGCCACCTGCCGCAGGCCCGGCGCTGCTACGGCTCGGCGGACCGTGCCGCCGGCGTTTCGCTCTCGACCTGGTTCGGCCTTCTGGCATGCGCGTCGGTGGCCTTCCTGTATGCCGTCCTGGTCGTGCGCGACATCCCCCTGATGATCAGCACGGGCGCCAATGTGCTCGGCCCCGTCCTGGTCATTCTTGGCGTGCTCAGGGCGCGCCATGCAGAAAAGCCCGCAGTCGCGGACCCGGAACCGATCGCGGCCACCGCGGCCGGTCACGGCTGACACGGAAACAGCGGGGCCGAGGGCGGGGCGCGACCGCCCGCCGCGCACCGTGCAAGGCGCGGATAATCGTGGCTCCCCGAACCCTGCGGCGTGCCGCACGCCCTCCCTCCGCCATGTCCGAGCCGCGCAATATCCTGATCGTCACCTGCCATCCCGAAGCGCAGTCGCTCAACCATGCCCTGACCGGCCATGCGCGCACGACGCTCGCCGCGCTCGGACACCGGGTGGTCGAATCAGATCTCTATGCCATGCGCTGGAAGGCGGTGGTCGACGGTCTGGACTTCCCGGCGGAACCGCAGGGCGCCCGCCTGCAACCGGGCGCTGCCTCGCGCCGCGCGACCGATGCGGGCCGCCTTACGCCCGACGTGGCGGCCGAACAGGCCAAGCTGCTGGCCGCCGACGCGGTGATCCTGCAGTTTCCGCTCTGGTGGTTCGGCCTGCCGGCCATGCTCAAGGGCTGGTTCGACCGGGTATTCAGCAACGGCTTCGCCTACGGCCTGACCGCGCCGGGAGCGCGCTACAGCGCCCGCTATGGTGAAGGACGGCTGGCGGGCAAGCGCGCCTTGCTGTCGGTGACCACCGGCGGCCTGGCGCCGCATTTTTCCGCGCGCGGCGTCAACGGCGCCCTGGAAGACCTGCTCTTCCCGGTCACGCACGGCACCCTCTTCTACACCGGCATGGGGGTGCTGCCGAGCTTCGCCGTGCATGCCGCCAACCGTCTGCCCGACGACTTGTTCGGCCGTGCCTGCGAAGCCTACACCCAGCGGCTGCACGGCCTGTTCGGCGACCCGGTCATTCCCTATCGCCGCCAGAACGGCGGCGACTACGATGACAACCTGCAGTTGCTGCCCGGCGTCGCCGCAGGCGCACAGGGCTTTACCGCCCATCGCGGCTGAAGCCGTGCGCGCAAAAGGCGGGGGTTTGCCGCGCTATTCGGCGTCTTGGATGCGCCCGCGCCGATCTACAGTGCGGCTCAGAGTCAATGTCCTTCGGAACCCCTGCCAATGAACCAGACCGCCGGCGTGCACAGCACCTCCACCTCCATCGTCATGAACGGGCGCTTCGATTTCAGCCAGCACCGTGCCTTTCGCGACGCCTGTGAAGGCGCGCTGGCCAATCCGTACATCCAGGTCGTGCATGTCGACCTGCGCGAAGTGTCCTATCTGGACAGCGCCGCGCTCGGCATGCTCCTGCTGCTGCGCGACAAGGCCAAGACCAGCCAGAAGACCGTGAGCCTGGCCACCAAGCCCGGCACGGTGCGCGATATCCTGCGCGTGGCCCATTTCCAGGATCTGTTCGCCCTCGACGCGGTGGCCTGACCGCGCAGAGGCCTGAGCGCACGACCGCGGCGGCCGCCACGCGCGCGCCGCGCGCGGGTGTTGTGCTAGGTTCGCCGCTTTGTCAGCGCGCGGACCCGGCATGCACACCGGCCTCGTCCCTCCCCCGGAATCCTCCCTACTGCATCGTGGCGGTCCCGCCGGCACCTGGGGCAGCCTCGGGCTATGGACCAACGACCGGCACTATGCCGACGCCTGCCGGGCCCTGGCCGTGCGGGTGGGCACGGCCGCGGCGATCGGCCCGGGCGACCGCGTGTTGGGCCTTGCGTGCGGCGCCGGGGACGACCTGTGTCTGTGGGTCGAGCATTTCGCCGCCCGGCATGCCACCGGCATCGAGA
>CANGUJ010000076.1 GCA_947456845.1 Burkholderiales bacterium
AGGGACGAAGCGCTGACGGCGCTGACGGGCCAGGCGCGATAGCCGGCGCGCGCGATCGCCGCCGTGATATCGGCCAGGGTCGCGATCCGCGCGTCCCAGCGCACGCGCGCACGGTGGGAGGCCAGGCCGACATCGACACGCGCCACGCCCCGCACGCCGCCCACCTGCATTTCGATCAATTGCACGCAACTGGCGCAGTGGATGCCCTCGACGGCGAATACCGCTTCGCTCGTCTCGGCGGTAGAACCGCCGCTGGATGCGTCGCTTTCCATCGCTTCAGCCCGACCCGGGACCGGCGGCTTGCGCACGGTAGCGGTCGGCGAATCCCGCATCGATGATCAAGTCCGCCGCCGCCCGGCAGGCCACGCAGCACATCGGCCGCTTGGCCCCGTCGAAAAGCAGCCAATCCGGCACCGGTTCCGGCACCGGCAGCCCGCAATGAAAGCAGACATGCGCGACCTGCGGCGTCGAAGAGGCGGGGAGCTTGGTGCGAACGCGGTTCAACCGGAGGCCGAACATCTTGAGACTCGCGACGGTGTTTTGCTGGTTGAAGGAGTACGGGAGTACCGGAAAGTCACGAAGCGGCAGGATCATCTGCCCGCATGCCCGGGCCGCAACCGCACCCGGCATCCCGGATCGCGACGCGAAGATCCTGCCGATCTGCCCGGCATCCTAGCCGCCGGGTCGGCACGGCGTTTGACTCAGGTCAATCGCCATTGCCTAAATCGGGCAATATTCGCTCACCACGCCCCTTGTGCGCCGGGGGTTTCGGCATCGGAAACCGTTTGTCCATGGAATCACCGCATTATCTCCAGCCCCTCTTTGCCCCGAGAAGCGTCGCGGTGGTGGGTGCCGGGCGCCGCCCGGGCTCGCTGGCCGCTGCCGTCTTCCGCAATCTGAAAGACGGCGGTTTCAAGGGCCCGGTGCACGCCGTCAATCCGAAACATCGCGAGATCGATGGGGCGCCCTGCTACCCGCGCCTGGATGCCTTGCCCGAAAAGGTCGACCTGGCCGTTGTCGTCACTCCCGCCCGTGCCGTCGTGGAGGTGCTGGAGGATGCGGCGCGCGCCGGGATCCGGCATGCCCTGGTGCTGACCGCAGGCTTCGGTGAAACCGGGCCGGAAGGCCGCATCCTCGAATCCAGGATCGCCGCCACGGCGCGCCGGCACGGCATCCGCATGATCGGCCCCAACTGCCTTGGCCTGATGCGCCCCGACCGCGGGCTCAATGCCACCTTTGCACGCCACGGCGCGATCCCGGGCCACATTGCCCTGGTGGCGCAGTCCGGCGCGGTGTGTGCGGCGCTCACCGATTGGGCGCATGCGGCCGGCATCGGCTTCTCGAGCGTGATTTCCATGGGGGCCGGCACCGATCTCGACTTCGGCGAGGTCCTCGAATACCTGATGTTCGACGACCGGACCCACAGCATCCTCCTGTACGTGGAAGGCATACACGACGCGCGCGCCTTCGTCGGCGGGTTGCGCTCGGCGGCCCGCACCAAGCCCATCGTCGTGCAAAAAGTCGGCAGGCACAGCGCGGGATCGCGCGCCGCCATGAGCCATACGGGCGCACTGGTCGGCAATGACGCCGTGTTCGCGGCGGCTCTGCGCCGTTGTGGCGTAGTGCGTGCGCGCACCTACATGGAACTGTTCTCCGCCGCCCGCCTTCTCGCCGCAGGCCGGCTGCCGCTCGGCAACCGGCTGGCGCTGCTTACCAATGGCGGCGGCCCGGGCGTGATGGCCGCCGACTGCGCTGCCGAGCGCAATGTGGAACTCGCGACGCTGTCCACCGACACGCTGGCCGCGCTCGATGCCGCGCTGCCGCCGCACTGGTCGCACGGCAACCCGGTCGACATCATCGGCGACGCCACGGCCGAACGCTTTGCGGCAGCGCTCGGCCCGCTGCTTGACGACCCCGCCGTCGACGGCGTACTCACGCTGTTTTGCCCGCAGATCGTCACCACGGCGCTCGACGCCGCCGATGCGATCCTCGGCCTGGCCAGAAAGTCGCGCAAGCCGGTACTCACCGCCTGGCTGGGTGAAACCGAAGTCCGTGCGGGGCGGGCAGCAATCGAATCGGCCGGCATGCCTGCCTTCCAGTCTCCGGAATCGGGGGTCATCGGCTTCTCGGCCCTGGCCGAATACTGGCACGCGCAGCAACTGCTGCTCGAGGCGCCGCCGCCGCTCGCCGCCGTCGACCGCCCCGATATCAATACCGCCGCCGCCCTGGCCGCGGCGGTCGCAGCCGAAGGCCGGACCTTGCTCACCGAGCTCGAGTCAAAACGGCTCCTGGCCGCATTCGGCATTGCGGTGCCGCGCACCGAAGCCGCAGCCACCGCCGCCCGCGCGGTCACGGCGGCCAAGCGCATCGGCTATCCGTTGGCGATGAAAATCCTCTCGCCCGACATCGCGCACAAGAGCGACGTCAATGGCGTCACGCTCAACGTGCGGGACGCGGCGGAACTGCGCCGCGAATTCGGCCTGATGATGAAACGGGTACGCGCCGCCAGGCCGCAGGCGCGCATCACCGGCGTCGCTCTGCAACCGATGGTGGAAAAACGTTTCGGGCGGGAGCTCATGATCGGCGTGGCGCGGGACGACGTCTTCGGCCAGGTCATCAGCTTCGGCGCCGGCGGCGTCGCGGTCGAACTTCTGCGCGACAACGCCATCGGCCTGCCGCCGCTGAACGCCCGCCTGGCCGGCGAAATGATTGACCGGACGCGCATTTCAGGCCTGCTCGGTGCCTACCGGCATATCCCGGCGGCCGATCGCGAAGCCATCATCGACGTGCTCGTCCGCCTATCCGACATGGTGTGCGCCTGCCCATGGATCCGCGAAATGGACATCAATCCGCTGGCTGCCGACGACCGCGGCGCGGTCGCACTCGACGCCCGCGTGGTGATCGACGCTGGGCTGCTGCCCGGACAGGCCGGAGCGGGCGCGCACGCCGGGCACGTGCGCCGCTACGGCCACCTGGCGATACATCCCTACCCGGCCGAACTGGAGGGCGAGATCAGGCTCAACGGCGGCCAGCGGCTGCTGGTGCGTCCGATCCGCCCGGAAGACGCCGCCATCGAACTGGCCTTCGTGGAGGCCCTGTCCGACCACTCGCGCTACATGCGCTTCTTCAACCCCACCAAAACCCTCGAACCGCGTCTCCTCGCACGCCTCACACAGCTCGATTACGAGCGCGAAATGGCGCTCATTGCAATCGACGACGGCGGCATGCGCGGCGTGGCCCGCTATTCCCCGATGAACGATGGCACCACCTGCGAGTTCGCCGTCACGGTAGCCGACGCATGGCAAGGTCGCGGCCTCGCCACAGAGCTCATGCGCCGCCTGATCGATTGCGCGCGGGACGCCGGCTACCTGCGTATCGCCGGCACCGTGCTCTCCGACAACCACGACATGCACAGGCTGATGACCCGCCTGGGCTTCACGGGAACCCTCGCGAAGGATGACCTGACGGTCATCGAATTCGCCCAGTCCCTGACCTGACAGTCTGACATCGCACCCGACCCGCGCTAAAATCGCTTGGTGAAAACCATCGGACTGATTGGCGGCATGAGTTGGGAATCCACCATTCCCTACTACCGCCTCATCAACGAGGCGGTGAAGCGGCGCCTCGGCGGCCTGCATTCCGCCCGCATCGTTCTGGTGAGCGTGGATTTTCATGACATCGAGGTTCTGCAACGCGAAGGCCGCTGGACTGAGGCAGGTGCGTTGCTGGCAACGTCGGCACGGTCGCTTGAAGCTGCGGGCGCCGATTTCGTCGTGCTGGCCACCAACACGATGCACAAGGTGGCCGAAGCCATCCAGGCTGCCGTGAATATCCCGCTGCTGCATATTGCCGACCCGACCGCCGCCGCAATCAAGGCCGCAGGCCTGGACACCATCGGTCTGCTCGGTACCCGCTTCACGATGGAGCAGGCGTTTTATCGCGAACGTCTTGAAACGCAGCATCGCATCCGGGTGCTGATCCCCGACGAGGCGGAACGGGCGTCGGTGCACCGAATCATCTACGACGAGTTGTGCATGGGGTCGATCCGGCCGGAGTCGCGCCAGTCGTATCGCGAAATCATGCAAGGCCTCGTCGCACGCGGCGCACAGGCGCTGGTGCTGGGCTGTACCGAGATCTCGCTGCTGGTCGGGGCCGAGGATGCCTCTGTCCCCGTTTTCGACACCACGGCCCTGCATGCCGCCGCGGCGGCAGCGACCGCGCTTACTTGAGCGCGAACCCCTGCCCCCGTACATAGGGTCCGAAACCGTGCCGCTCCGGCACTGCGTACTGGCGCGCCTTGTCTTCAGACCAGGTGTAATGCTCGGCACGGCCGAAGCGCGCCACGTCACGCTGTTTTTCCGGCGCGGTGGGTTCGCGCGCCGCGCGGCGTGCATCATAGGCAGCCAGTTCGGTCTCGAAATCGCTGCCGTCGTAGCGGTCGACATGCACGGTGATCGCGGGCGGCAGGCGCATCGACAGGCGGCCGCTGTCGGCAGGGTGGCCAACACACAAGCCGGCCACCGGAAACACCCCCTGCGGCAGCGCGAGCAATTCGCTGGCGCGCTCGACCTCGTTGCGGATCAGGCTGATCGGGCAGCAGCCCAGGCCGAGCGATTCGGCCGCTGTGATGAAGGCCTGCATGACGATGCCCGCATCGACCGCCGCGTTCATGAACATGTCGAGCGTGTCGTTCGGAAACGGCTTGCCGCGCATTTCCGCGATGCAGCGCATGCGCCGGTTGTCGCCGCAGAACACCAGGAACTCCGGCGCACTGGCCACCCACGGCATGGAGGGCAGCAGTGCGTTGACGGCGGCGCGCTGCGCCGGATCACGCACCACCACGATGCTGGCCTGCTGCAAGTCCGACTTGGCAGGTGCCGACAGCGCGGCCGCCAGGGCGACGTCGAACATCTCGGGCGCTACCGGCCGCGTCTCGAAGCGGCGGGTAGAGCGGCGCGCGATCATGCCCGCGACCGTCCCGGTGGCCGGCACCTCGCGCCCGGCGGTAGCCGGCAGGCCGAAACGCTGTTCGATCAGGTCGGCGATGGTCTGGCTCATGCTTGTGGTTTCCAATCAAGTGGTGTCAAGAACAGGCCTTGGCCAACTATATTGGAAAGCGGGCGTCACGGCTCGGCTAAGATTCGCATCCATCGGCCGCAAGCGCCATAAAACCACATCATCAGGGGCACTGCATGACCATCGCACGCACCGACGACGGCGTCGACCTTTACTACGAATCCACCGGCAGCGGCACGCCCGTCGTGTTCGTCCATGAATTCGCCGGCGACATGCGCAGCTGGGAGCCGCAGGTGCGCTACTTCAGCCGGCGCTACCAGGTGATCACCTTCAACGCGCGCGGCTATCCGCCTTCGGCCGTGCCTGCCGAGGCTTCGTCATACTCGCAATTGCGCGCCGTGGCCGACATCCTCGCCGTGATGGACCATGGCGGCATTGCCAAGGCACACATCGTCGGGCTGTCCATGGGCGGCTTCGCGACCCTGCATTTCGGCCTGCACCATGCGGAACGCGCCTTGTCGCTGTGCGTGGCCGGCTGCGGCTACGGCGCCGAGTTGGCGCAGCGCGACCGCTTTCGCGGAGAGGCGGAAGCCTGCGCGGCCATGCTGCTCACGGAGGGCATGGCGGTATTCGGCGAGAAGTACGCCATGGGCCCCACGCGACTGCCCTTCCTGCGCTCCGACCCGCGCGGCTTCGCCGAATTCAAGGCGCAGCTGATCGGCCATTCCGCGCTTGGCTCGGCCAACACCCAGTTGGGCGTGCAGCGCGAGCGGCCCTCCCTCTACAACATGACCGAGTCCCTCGCCAAGCTGACCGTGCCTACCCTCATCGTCAACGGCGACGAGGACTGGCCGAGCCTGAGACCCGGCATCCTGCTCAAGGAAACCATCCCGTCGGCGGCGCTGACGGTCATCCCGAACTGCGGCCACACCATGAACCTGGAGGCGGCCGACCAGTTCAACCGCATCGTCGACGATTTCCTCACCCACGCTGGCAGCGGCCGCTGGCCCATGCGCGACCCGCGCGCCATGGTGGCCTCGATCACGGGCGTCAAGCCGTAGCCGGTGCCGCGCGACGACATGGCGACACTCGTCACTGGCGGCGCAGGTTTCGTCGGCATCAACGTGGCCGGCGCTCTTGCCGACCGCGGCGACGCCGTGGTCCTGTTCGGACCGGCGCCGCCGCCGCCCGAGGCGCTCGCCTGGTTGCGTGCAAAGCCCGGCGTCGTCGCCATGGCCATCGGCGATGTGACGCGTGCCGCCGACCTCGACGCCGTGATCGATAGGCATGCCGTCGATCGCGTCATCCACGGCGCCGCCATCACCGCGGACATCCACCGCGAGAAGCGCGCCGCGCGCGACATCTTCACCGTCAACGTGCTGGGCACCATCGAGATGCTCGAAGCAGCCCTCAGGCACAAGCTGCGCCGCGTGGTCCAGCTGGGCACCGGCTCGATCTTTGGTGCTTCCGGCCGCGCCAGCCCGGCGCTGGACGAGCAGACCAGCCCGGCCACGCCGGAGACGATGTACGGCATCAGCAAGTACGCCGCGGAGCGCACGGGGCTCCGCTATCGCGCGGCCCGCGACCTGAGCCTCACGGTGGTGCGCCTGGGCACGGTGTTCGGACCCTGGGAGTACGACACCGGCGCGCGCGACACCCTCAGCGTGCCGCTGCAATTGCTGGGTGCGGCCGAACGCGGCGAAACGGCGGTGGTCAACGCGGTATCGGGGGGCGACTGGGTGTATGTCACCGACGTCGCCCGCGGGCTGATTGCCATGCTCGACCTGCCCATCTCGCCCGACCCGCTGTACCACCTCTCGGCCGGCATGATGTGGTCGCTAGAAGACTGGTGCGAGCGCCTGAAAGGGCGCTTTCCGCGCTTCAGCTATCGCCTTACCGACCGCGCCGATGAATGCACCGTCGGCCGAAACAACGCCGCGCCGCGCTCTCCGATGCTGATCGAGCGCATGCGACGCCATACCGGGTTCACGCCGGAGTACCTGGCGGAGCGGGCTTTCGCCGACTACGTCGCATGGCGTAGCGGGGCGGCGGCCGGCGTATCTTCGCGAGCCCAATAGAATGTCGCCTTTCACCCACGGAGTCGCCCGACCATGACCGAACCTATTGCCTACGCCCCCCCAAAAGTCTGGGTATGGGACAAGGAAAACGGCGGCAAATTCGCCAACATCAACCGCCCCATCTCCGGCGCCACGCACGAGAAGGACCTGCCGGTCGGCAAGCACCCCTTGCAGCTGTATTCACTGGCCACGCCCAACGGCGTGAAGGTGACAGTGATGCTGGAGGAGTTGCTCTCCGCCGGCCACACCGGAGCGGAGTACGACGCCTGGCTGGTGCGCATCCACGACGGCGAGCAATTCGGTTCAGGCTTCGTCGCCGTCAATCCGAACTCAAAGATCCCGGCCCTGCTCGACCGCAGCACGCCGACGCCCACCCGCGTATTCGAATCCGGCGCGATCCTGATGTACCTGTCGGACAAGTTCGGTGGCGCGTTCATGCCGCGGGCCCCGGAGAAACGCGCCGAGTGCCTGTCGTGGCTGTTCTGGCAGATGGGTTCGGCGCCCTATCTGGGCGGCGGCTTCGGTCACTTCTACGCCTACGCGCCAGAGAAGTTCGAGTACCCGATCAACCGCTTCGCCATGGAGGTCAAGCGCCAGCTCGACGTGCTGGACAAGCAGCTCGGGCGCAACGAGTTCGTGGCCGGAACCGATTACACCATCGCCGACATGGCCATCTGGCCGTGGTACGGCGCGCTCGTCAAGGGCCTGATCTATGGTGCGGCGGAATTTCTTGCCGTGCACGAGTACAAGAACGTCATGCGCTGGACCGATGCGATCGCCCAACGCCCTGCCGTCAAGCGCGGCCGCATGGTCAACCGCATCTCCGGCGACCCGGCGAGCCAGTTGCCCGAACGGCACGATGCCGGCGATTTCGCCAAGGTGAAACCGGCTGGATAAACCGGAGGGAATGTCATGCGCATCACCGATCTGACGGTCACCATGTTCGAATGGCGCGGCCTCGCTTCGGCCTCGTACAGCGACAAGAACCCTGCCGCCACCGCAACGCCGGAACTGGGGCTGGTCAGCATCGAAACCGACGCCGGCATCACCGGGCACTCGTTTCTCGGCGCGTCGTTCCGCAGCGCGCGCCTGGACGTGCTGTCGCTTACGCGCCATCTCAAGTCCGCGGTACTCGGCCAGGACCCGATGGACCGCGAGCGCCTCTGGCAGGCCCTGTCAAGGCGCATCCGCGCGACGACCTACCGCTGCATTGGCGCCATCGACGTCGCACTGTGGGACATCGCCGGCAAGGCCGCGAACCTGCCCGTCCACCAGTTGCTGGGCACCTGCCGGCGCAAGGTGCCGGCCTATGCGAGCTCATCGGTGCTCGCCTCGCATGAGGCCTATCTCGAGCAGGCTGCAGCGATGCGCGACAGAGGCTTCCGCGCCTACAAGATTCACCCGCCGGCTGGGCTGGACGCGACCATTCGCCTGTGCCGCGACCTGCGCGATATGCTGGGCCCGGACTATCGCCTGATGATCGATCCGGCCGGCGCGTTCGCCTATCCCGAGGCTTTGCGCCTGGGCCGCGTGCTCGAGGAACTCGGCTATCACTGGTACGAGGACCCGCTGGCCGAAGACGACATCGGCAATTACGTGAAGCTGCGCCAGAAACTCGACATCCCGCTCATGGCCACCGAGTACTCACCGGGCGGCTTCCATGCCTATGCGCCGTGGATCGTCGCGCAGGCCACCGACTATCTACGCGGCGACGTCGCCATCAAGGGCGGAATCACGGCCATTTTCAAGGGCGCGCACCTGGCGGAAGCCTTCCGCATGAATTACGAGATTCATCACGGCGGCAATTCCCTCAACAACTTCGCCAACCTGCATGTGATGATGGCCATCGGAAACTGCGAATACTTCGAGGTGCTGCTGCCTGAAAAGGCGCAGAAATACGCCATTCTCGATGACATCGAGGTGGACAGCGACGGCTTCGTGCATGCGGTCGACGGCCCGGGTCTGGGCGCGCGCATCGACTTCGACCTGATCCGCGACAACACCACCGAGGTGCTGCGCTAGGCGACGAGCGGGCGCTCAGTCGGCGCGGATCCCGGCTTCGCGAACGACGCGGCCCCAGGTCTCCATCTCGCCATGAAAGAAGCGCGCGAACTCCTCCGGCGTACTGCCGATCGCATCGATCTGCAACTGCGCGAAGCGCTCGCGCAATTCCCGGCTGGCGCAGGCATTGGCGATCTCCCTTGCGATGCGCTCCACCATCGCCGGAGGCGTCCCGCTGCGCATGAACACGCCGTGCCAGGACAGAACCACGAAGTCGCGCATACCGGCGGTTTCCGCCACCGTGGGCAGGGCCGGCATCTCGTTCAGGCGCTGTGCGGTGGTCACTGCCAGCATGCGGATTTTTCCGCCCGCGAGTTGCGGCAGGGAAGTCTGCATGTTGTCGAACGCCACCTGCAGGCGCCCGGCCATCACGTCCTGCAGCGCCGGGCCGCCGCCCTTGTAATGGATGATCGGCATGTCGACGCCGGCCATGCGCTTGAACATCTCGGCGGCCAGGTGCGCCGAGGTGCCGATGCCGCCCGAGGCGATGTTCACCGTGCCGGGCGCGCGCCTCGCCATGGCGATCAACTCGGCAACAGTGCCGGCCGGCGAGCCAGCAGGCACCACCACCACGAGGGGCACACGGGACACCTGCGAAACCGGCAGCAGGTCGCGCCGCGTGTCGTAGGGCACGCTCATCATCGCCGGATTCACCGCGTTGGCAAAGGAACCCATGAACAGGGTGGTGCCGTCCGCCGGTGCCTGCACCAGCGCCTGCGTGGCGATGTTGCCGCCCGCGCCGGCGCGGTTGTCGATGACCACGGTCCGGCCCAGGGCCGGACCGATGCGGTCAGCCAGCACCCGCGCGACGATGTCAGTCGGCCCCCCGGCAGGCGCGCCAACCAGCATGCGCAAGGGCCGGTCCGGCAATTGTGCATGTGACGGAGCTGCGGTAAGCGCAATTGCGGCGGCAAGCACCCCCGCGACCAATGCCAACATACGCATGCGTCTTCTCCCCGCGCCCCGCTGCGGCGGGGCATGTGGTTGCAATCATCCTCAGGGCTGCGACACCCAGGTCTTGCGCGGCGGGCTCTTGACTTCGATCTGGATGCAGTCTTCCAGCGCCTCGCTGAAATGCGGCACGCCGCGCGGATGCATCCAGGCATCCCCCGCCTCGGCAATGAACTCCTTGCCGCCGATCACCAGGCGCATGCGCCCCTTGACGAGATAGGCGATCGACTCGTGGTCGTCGTGCTGGTGCGTGGGGTCTTTCATCCCCTTTGCCTTGAACGCCTGCAGGAACAGCATGTCCTCGCCTACCAGCAGCGGCTTGATGGTCAGCCGACCGGGTTCCTCGATCACGCCTTCCACGGCGGTGATCTGCTCATCGGGCACCGAGGCGCCGCTGCGGAAATTCACCCCGGAGGGCGACAACATGCGTTCATTGCCGACTGGCTTCATGCTCTGCTTCCTTTGCATGCTGGCACGGGCCGGGCGGCCAGTGCGCGTTGAAGAGGACGGTGGCGATCATTGCATCGCCGCCCGCACCTGTCAACGCAGCGCATTCCTGCGGCACCATCCAGCACCCTGCGGTACGCGCAATCCCGGCATGCCGCGTCCCGTGCGCAGACGGTGCGGCACGCGCGCGCAGCGTCGGGGTGGCGGCGCTGCGCGCGCGTTTCAGCCCAGGTCGACCGGCAGATAGATGCGCGCACTGTTACGCTGCACCAGCAGCGCCACCTTGCGTTGCGCGCCGCCCGAGGCTTCGCGCAGCTCCGCCGCGCTCTTGACCGGGCGGCCGTTGACGGCAAGGATAACGTCGCCCGGCTGCACGCCCGCGCGCTCAGCCGCGCCGCTCACGCCCTCGACCAACAGGCCGCCCGTCATGCCGGCTGCTTCGCCCTCGCCCGGGACCCGCGGCCGTACCGCCAGCCCCATGCGGCCCTTGGCCGGATCGATGCGATTCACCGAAGCCTTGGGGTCCGGCATCTCGGCGACCGTCGCCTCGATCGTTCTGGACGCACCGTTGCGCAGAATGTCGAGCCGCGCGCGACTGCCGGGCCGCATGTCGGCCACCATGGAGGGCAGGTCGCTGGAACGTTCGATGGTGCGACCATCGAGCTTGAGGATGATGTCACCCGCCTCCAGGCCGGCCTTGTGCGCAGGCCCATCCTTTTCCAGCGATGCCACCAGCGCGCCCTGCGGCTTGTTGAGGCCGAACGAATCGGCAAGACCCTGGTTCACCTCCTGAATACCCACGCCCAGGCGTCCGCGCGTGACCTTGCCGTGCGCCACCAACTGGGCACGCACCTTCGACGCCACATCGATAGGAATCGCGAAGGACAGGCCCTGGTAGCCGCCCGAAGAGGAGTAGATCTGCGAGTTGATGCCGATCACCTCGCCCTTCAGGTTGAACAAGGGCCCGCCGGAGTTCCCGGGGTTGACCGCCACGTCGGTCTGTATGAATGGGACATACCCGTCCAGGGCGCGCGATTTGGCGCTGACGATGCCGGCAGTGGCAGTATTCTCGAACCCGAAGGGCGCACCGATGGCCAGCACCCATTCGCCGACGCTCACCCCGGCAGGGTCGCCGAGCTTGACGGTTGGCAGGCCTTCGGCCTCGATCTTCAGTACCGCGACATCGGAGCGCTTGTCCGAACCCACTACCCTCGCCTTGAATTCGCGCCGGTCGGTAAGTTTGACCGTCACCTCGGTCGCGCCATCGACGACATGGGCGTTGGTCAGGATCACCCCTTCGGCCGCCACGATGAATCCGGACCCCTGCCCGCGCTGCACGCGCGGCCCCTGGGGAACGCGCGGAAACTGCGGGCCGAAGCGGCGAAAGAATTCAAGCATCGGATCGTTGGCCGATGGCGCGGCATCCTCGGATGCCTGCGTTCGGCCGG
>CANGUJ010000077.1 GCA_947456845.1 Burkholderiales bacterium
CCCCAGCCGACCGGCGGAACCGATGCTGGTGCGCGTCGGCATCGACTCCGGGGAGGTCGTCATCGGCGCGGGCGATGAATCCTCCGGAGAAACGTATCGCGCCGACGGAAGCACCATCCACCTTGCCGCACGCCTTGAGCAACTCGCCCGGCCGGGCACGACGCTCATGAGTGGCGCGAGCCACCGGCTGGTAGCGGACAAGGTTGAAACTCGTTCGCTTGGCGCCCACGCGATCCGCGGATTCAGGACGCCGATCGAACTCTTCGACCTGATATCCGACCGGCCGGACGCCAACCCGGCGCCGCGCCAGGCGGAGCCGGGGCGACGCGCGTTGTTGGGGCGGGAAGCCGTGCTGGCCCGCCTCATCCGGTCGGCCGAGCACCGCCGCACACGTACCGCGGGCCCCTTATGCATGGGCCTGGTGGGCGAAGCCGGTATCGGGAAGTCAAGCGTGATCGCGGAACTGCGCACCCGCCTGCGCACGAGTATTTTCGATACCCGCTTCGTCGCAACCCGTTCGTATTCATCCAACATTCCGTACAGCCTCGCAGCGGACCTGCTTCGATCGCTGATGGGCATTGCGCCAAGGCTGGCGGCGCCTGTGCAGAGGGAGGCTGCGCTCGACGCCCTCGCATCGCTCGGGGACGGACTGGTCGCCCACCAATCGGCCGTGATCGACCTGCTTGGGCTCGGGCCGCCGGATGCGGCATGGCAGGCGATGGAGCCGCCGCGGCGGAGGCGCGCCATCAGTGATGCCTGCCTGTCCGTCCTGGCATGCCGCATCGCCGGCGCGCCGGTCCTGCTCGTGATCGAGGATATCCACCTCGCGGACCGCGACAGCCTGCGCCTGCTTGAATCCCTGATGCGGCATCTGGCCGGCCAGCGCCTGCTTGTGTGCGTGTCGTATCGACCGGCGTTCAAGTGCCCGTGGGCCGGTGCGCCATGGTTTTCCGAAATCGGGGTCGAGCCGCTCGCCAACGCGGAGATGACCGCATTGGCAAACTCGATTCTGGGCACGCATCCTTCGCTGTCGGAAACCACGTCCGCGCTGGTGGAGAAGGCGGACGGCAATCCGTTTTTCCTGGTCCAGCTGGCGATGAATTTCATCGATCAGGCGCGCCCGGAAGGCGGACCCGGACACTACAAGCTTGCCCGCGGACGAGACAAGGCCTTTCCGGCCGCGCGCATGCCCGGCTCGATCTCGTCGGTGATTGCCGCCCGGGTCGATCACCTCTCGCCGGCCGCCAAGGCGGCGCTCGAGGCTGCCTCCATCCTCGGCGATCCGCTCGCGCCCGGCAGCATCGCGATGATGCTGGAGCACGCGCTGCCGATCACTGTTGCGGCGATGGATGAAGCGGCCGCAGCGGGCTTGCTGCGCCGCGCCGGCGGAGATGCGGCCGCCTATGGGTTCGCGCATGGCCTGGTGCAGGAGGCGGTCGCCGCTTCGCTGACGCGAGCGCGCCGGCAGTCCCTCCACCGCAGCGCGTGCCAATGGCTGATGATCGAGGGCGCCGACCAGCTCGACGACAAGGCCGCGGTCGCGCTTCATCATGCGCACAACGGCGGTGCCTGGCAGCAGGCCATTGAGCTTTCGCTCCGCGCCATGTCGCGCGCGATCGCGCATTCGGCAAACCGCGAAGCACTGCGCATTTTCGAAATCGGCCTCGATGCGGCGAAGCAGCTCAAGGACGATGCGGCGGTCCTGCCCGGCGAACTGAGCCTTCGCGTGAAGGCTTTGTCGGCTTTCCTGCCCCTCGGCCGCATCGACAGCATCGTTGAGAACCTGCAGCGTGCCGAGGCGATCGCGCTCGCACTTGGCGATGACCGGCGCATCGCCTCCATGCAGGTCCAGCTGGCGGTCATCCAGTGGTCGGAGGGCGAATACCGAAACGGCATGACCGCGTCGCGCAGCGCGGCGCGCGCCGCGCTGCGCGCCGGGGCGCGCAACCTGCAGCTGGCCGCCGCGCAGTCGCGCCTGATGCTGCTCCACGCGGTCGGCAGGTATGGCAACGTCATCCGCGAAGCCCGCGGCATCGAACGGAACTTCGCCGCCGAACTCGCCAACCGTACGGTCATGCCCGGCTGGGCCATCATCGCATCGATCGGTGTGAAGGTCTTTCTTGCCGACGCCTTCGTCGCGACCGGCAGGTACGCCGAGGCACAGCGCGAACTCGATGCCTGCTACCGCGAACTTGCCCATCGGGAACACGCCTTCTCGCGTGCGCTGGTCGACTTCACCCAGACCACCTTGTGGGAAAAGGAAAGCCGGCATGCGGACAGCGTGGTGCTCCTGGAGGCGACACTGCGCGCATGCGAGGCGCATGACCTGACGACCATGCTGCCCCCGGTAACGACCGCGCTGGCCGGGGCGATGGGTCGGACCGGGCGCCTTGCCGCCGCCCTCGCCATGATCCGGGAGGCCATCGACACCAGGCTGTACCAGTACGGGGGGCGCTACAACGAGTTCTACCTGTACTCGACCTATGCCCGGCTTCTGCTCATCGACGGGCAGCACGAGGAGGCGATCAGGCTGGCGCGGCAATCCGTCGAGTTCGCCGCGCGCCTGGGCCAGTCAGGCCACATGGCGGCATCCCTCCTGGTGCTGGCGGATTGCCAGCGGGGGGCCGGCGCGGCTGACGCCGCCGCCACCTATCGGGAGGCGATTCGAACGGCCGACGCCTGCGGCATGCAACAAGTGATTCAGCAAGCAAGTCTCGCTCTCGCCGCCATGGAACAGAACACCCAAGGCGGCGACCGGCCTGAGCACCTGCCGCGGGCCGCCGTGCAAGCCTGATGCGCTGATGCCGGACCTCGTCAAACAGCTGCTGTACATCATGGTGGGCCGGGTGTTCCACCAGCCGTTCCTGCTGCGCGCGGCATGCAAGCTGCTCACCCGTTACCCGGGCCTGACCCGCTACAGCCCGGGCCTGATCGTCGCCTCCCGCGACGCGGTCGGAAGCCTGTTGCGCCGTGTCGGGGATTTTTCGCACACGGCCTACCAGTCCAGCCTCGCCACCGGCGATTTCCTGATCGGAATGGACAAGGGGCCGGGCATGCTGTCGGACCGCCGGATGCTGCTTGACTGGATCAGGCAGGCGTCCCCGACGCCCCGTGCAGAACGCCCGAGCGTCACCGAAAGCAGGCTATGCCTGGAGCGCCTGCGCCAGGAACGCAAGACCCGCTTCGACCTGATCGAGGATTACCTGATGGACGTGGTCTGGAGCGAGCTGAGATGCGCGTTGGGCAGCCATTCGGATCTGCTCGCCGAAACGCGCTACAGGGACCGCCAAGGCCGCCCGCACCTGCTTGACGACCTGCGCTACCTGGGCGCCAATCTCGTCGTGGGCTGGGTGGCGCCGAAAGCGGTTCAGAAAAAGGTCAGCGCCTGCGCCGCTTCGGTAAGCGCTCGAGTGAAGGCCCATGCAGTACGCCTGGGCCAGGGCTTCGACCCGCCGCCCGAGGACGCCGCCGCGCTCATCCGCAACGCGATCGGGATGATGTGGGTCGGCCACCCGGCCACCGTGCAGGCTGGCGCGCTGATGATCCAGGAGTTGCTGGCGCGCCCGGGCGTCCGCGCGGAACTGGGTGCCCGGGTGCAGGGCCTCAAGGAGAGTGCCTGGGCAGACCCGCTGTTGCGCCGCGACTTGCGCGAGCATGTGCTGGAGTTGCTGCGCTTCCGGCCGGTGTTTCCGCTGGTGCCGCGGCGCGCCATCCGCGACACCGCGCTGGACCTGGGCCGGGGTCGGGTGATGCCCGTCAAGGCGGGTACGCGCGTGGTGGTGGGCCTCGTGGGTGCCATGTTCGATCCTGAGGCCTCGTGGGCGCCGGACGTCTACCATCCCGGCAGGCATAGGGAGAAATGGGTGCGGGAGCGGGAAGACGAACTGCTGATGTTCGGGCTGGGCGAACGCAACTGCGTCGCGGAACACATGGTGCCGGATATCCTGGTGAGCGCCCTGATCGGCCTGTTGCAGATGCCGGGCTTGCGCTGGCCGGACCGCAGGCTGTTCGAGCCGCGCATCACCTATGACGGCGTGATCATCACCCGCATGCCGCTGGCGATCGACCCGCTCGGCTGACGCGATGTCCAACCCGCGCATGCAATGCATCATCCTCCCGCTCGCGGGCGAGCAGGCGGCGCAATCGGCAGGCGCGTGGATCGCGGGCCACAAGGCCGAACTGCACGATCAATTTGCCGCGCTGCCCGCGGTCCACTTCGCGTCCCTGTCCCTGCTGCCGCCGCTACCCGGTGTTGCCGGCGCTCTCCCGGCCCTGATGCTCGAGGTCGCAGTTGACGAAGGTATCGACCAAAAGGCGCTGGTGTCGCTGCTGCTGTCGCGCGGCCCGGGCATCTTCGCGCCCCTGCTTGCGGCCTGCGGCATCGGGTTGCCCGGGGGGCCGGCGGAAATGCTGGCCGAGATTCGCCGCAGGCTGCTGGGGCATTGCGATCCGGCAGCAGGCGGGTTCGTCGGGGTGCGGGATTTTTCGCGCGCCGAGATCGAGCACGCGCACGCGCTTTTCATGAAGGCGCGCGACCTCTTCACCCCTGGGGCGGCTGCGCCTGCCGTGCCGGCGGGCCAGGCGGTGGATGGCCCCGGCGATCCGGTCCAGGCCGCCATGGACCTGGTCGACCGGGCTTGTCCCGGACCGGTTCCGGCACAGCGACGCCGCTCGCTGTGGCGCCGCCCGTGGATGTCCAGGCCGCTCAAGGCATTCGCCATCGCCGGCCTGCTGGTGGCCGGCCCGGTCAGAGCCGCAGGCTTTGGCGTCACCGGCCTGCTGGCGTCGGTCTGCGTTTCGCTCCTCACGCTCCTGGTCGGGCTGGCGGCCTTCATGCTGCTGGGCCCCGCGCTGCTAGTGGCGCTGCTCGGCGTACTCAGCGGCGCAACGGCCGCGACGGTCGCTCTGCTGGCCATTCCACCCTACCTCGGCGTAATTCCGGTCGCGGCGCTTGCGCTGTTGCTCGCCCCGATAGGATTTGCCCTGTTCGGCGCCGCCTTGACCGCAAGCCTTGCCAAAGCGGGCACCGTGCAGCGGTTCATGACCCTAGCCGGCGGCGTCGGCGCGGCCGCGTTGGCGGTTATGCAACTGGCGGGAGTTCCGATACGCAGGCTCCTCGCGGCGCTGCGCGACTTCGCAGCGCTCGGGTCGCGGGATTGTTTCCGCATCCTGGCCGGTCCGGGATTGTCCGCGGCAATCGCGGCGGCGGTGCCTGCCGCCATGGTCATCCTGGCCGCCGCCCTGGTGGCCACGTTCTTCGCGAGCGTCTTGTCGCCCCTTATCGTATTCGCCGGCACCGGCATCGTCGTCGCATGGATCGTGGCACGCACCCGATCCGGCTCCATCAGCGTCACCTTTCTGATCGTGGCGCTCGCCGTGGCCGCATTGCTCTACCTAGACAAGGAACGCGCCGCCTCATGGCCCGGCGAGAGGTTTTCCCTGCTCGACATCGCGCCGGCGGCGGTGGTCGCGGCCATCGCGTGCGCATCGATTGCAATCCTGGCTTACCTGTTCGGCAAATGGAACAAGACGCGCCCGCTGCTATCGTCGATCGTGGCTACGGCATTGATCCTCGCTTTGGGCTGGTTGACGCTTCCGCACCTCCCGCCGGGCGGACATGCGGGCGTGGCGACCGGCGGCACGAAAACCGTGGCGGCCTATGGCCAATTCCTCGTAGTGCCATCGACCATCTGGCTGACCCTGGCGGGCGCTGCGTACTTCAACTGGCGCATCGGATCGACGATCGGGGCGCTCGCCGCTTTCTTCCTCGGCATGGCAGGTGCCAAACTGGCACCATTTTTCGCGAGCTCGCCGGTCTTAGCCCACATCGCCGCCGAAGCGCCGGTGCCGCTGGCGGGCATCAGCGTGGGCATGCTGCTTGTGGGGGCGGGTGGCAAGAGAATCCGTGATGCCGGAAAACGCGAGCCTCGCGTACTTGCAGGAATGGGATGTGCCTGGCTGGCCGTCGTGGCCGGCATCGTCGGCGGCGCTGCGCTGCTCGCCCGCGCCGATAGCCCCGGGCCGCTGGTGCCGGGCTGTATCGCCGGCGGGCTTCTCGTGTCGGTCGTCCTGTTATGCACGCTGCGAACCCTGGTCGGCGCCGTGCTGGCCCTGTCCTTCATTGGCGGGGCCGCCTGGTACGGAGCGAACTACAACGCCGCGAGCCCGTGGCTTGTCACGCTCGACGTCGCGACGGCCTTTGCGGCGTGCATGGCCGTATTCATTGCCGGCGCGTCCGGATTCCGGATGATTTTCGGTTCGATGAATACCAGGGACCTCGCCAGCTTTGTCGGGAGCGCGGTCGTTCTCCTCCTCGCCGTTCTGGTTCTTGGCGCCAATTGCTTTCCCGGCACGGCGCACTCCTGCGCGCCGGTGCTGACCTGGGTCGCACGGGCAGTCCAGTCCGATCTCAACGCCGCGCTCCTGGTCGTGCTGCTATCGCTCGGCATTCTTTACGCGATCGGCGCCATTTCCGAAAGCCTCGGCGCGGTTGCCCTGCTCAGCGCCGGCCTGGTGATCGCTGTGCCGGTGGCCACGCTCGGCGTGGGGTACGGCATCCTTGCCGCAGCGTTACCGCTTCTCGATAAGGATTATTCCGGCATCCTTTTCTATGGCACGCTGAACGTGCCGATCGCAGTGAGCTGGGTCGCGGAGTTCGACCACGCCCTGGCGATCCTGAAGCTGGCCTTACTGCTGACCGCGCCGTTCGCCGCCCTGGCGGTGCTTGCGGCAGCCTTCATGATGGCGCGTGCGCCCCTCTCCTGGCTCGAGCGGGCCGGCGCCCCGGTCAATGCCGAGTTGCAGGCAACGCGGCAGACGCATCCGTCCATCCTGGCGTGCGAAGCTGGCCTGGCCAACAGGATGCAGCACATGATCAGCGTGACGGAAATCCGCCAACCGGCCTGGTTCTTCGCGCCCATCTTGCGCTACGTGCTCTGGGTGGTCAATACCGTCGGGCACATCTGGTGCACCGACGGGCGGCTCGGCGACGCACCCGGCATCCACTTCGGGCATTGGCATGTCATCGACAACGGCAGGCGGCTGGTGTTCTGCAGCAACTTCGAAGTGCCTTTCGGCGGCTACCTGGACGATTTCATTCGCGGCGCGCGCAACGGCGTGAACTTGGTGTGGCGCTGCACCGAGTTGCCGCTGCGCAATCCCGCATGCGAGGGACAACCCGGCGTGACGCTCGCACGGTCGTTCCCGCCGACCGCGTTCGGCATTCTCGGCGGCTGCGCGAATGAGCAGTGGTTCAAGACCTATGCGAGGGAAAGCATGATTCCACACCTGTTCCGGTTCGAAGCCTATTCGGACAGCTACAACGACATCGCCCGTGCCGCACGCTTCTGCGACGCACTGCGCGCCATACGCGCCGCCGGGGCACTGGGGGAAAGGCCATCGCCGCTCGCGCTGGATCAAATCGTCCGGGCGCTGGAATCATGAACGCTGACACCTCGCTCAAACACCACGAAGACGACATTCAGGCCATCGCCGCCACCGGTTTCGCCCGCTTGCGCTGGTCGCGGTTCTTCCTCCTACAGGTCACCGAAGGCGCAAGGGCGCGGCGCTGGATAAAGGCGCGCGTCGCGGGCGGACTGATCAGGAGCGTAGCGTCGCTCGGTTGGGATGCGAAGTCGCCCGGCGCCGCCGCCGGACACGCGGCCGACGACGCGGGCTTGGGCGCGAGGCCCGCGCACATGCCGGCCGGGCCCGAGGTGTACCGGGAGAACAGGCATGATGCCCTTGCGCTCGCGTTCACCTTCAACGGCATCCGCAAGCTCGGTTTCGAGGAGGCCGCCAACATGCCGTTCCCGGCGACCTTCAAGCGCGGAATGGGAGACCGCGCGCGGGCTGGATTGTTTGGCGACACGCCCGCTGCCTGGAGCTGGTTGGACCACGCGGACACCCGTGACCAAGGCACCCAGGCCGAGATCCACCTCCTGGCCATGTACTTCTCGACCCGCGATGTGATACCGGCATTTCTGGAAGAGGATGCGCTTGAGGAATGCGGATTGCGCTTGGCGGGAGTCATCAAGGGCTGCCCCAGCTATATCGAAGACAACGGCGCGGCATATGAACCCTTCGGTTTTCGCGACGGCATCGCCCAGCCCGTGATTCGTGGCTTGCGCGAGTCCACCAGCATAAAGGCGGCCAGAAAGTCGGCAGGCGCGCTGTTCGAGGACAGGGTCGTCGCGCCGGGCGAGTTCCTCCTCGGGCATCTCAACGAGTACGGCGAACGCGCCTCGTGCCCCGACGTGCGCGGCAGACCGCGAGACCTGCCTGCCTTCGGCTTCAACGGCAGCTACCTGGTCGCCCGGCAGATCACCCAGCACGTGGCGGCGTTCGGCGAATGGGAAGCGCGCGAGAAGTCGGCTTATCGAAGTGCGCAGACCGGCGCGGGCTATCGCACAGAGCATGAAGACCATCCGTCCTCACCCGCTGAAAAGCTGATCGGCAGGCGGCGGGACGGCCAATCCCTGGTTTGCCCAAGGAAAGGAAAGGCCGATCCGGCCGCGGACCTGGACGCCTTTCGCTATCGCGTCGAGGACGCCGTGGGGTTCATGTGCCCGCGTGGCGCCCATGTTCGTCGCGCCAACCCCCGCGACCTCCTGGGATGGGATGTCGAATCGGGCGTCGCCGCCGCGAAGCTGCACCGATTGATCCGGCGCGGCAGGGTGATCGCCCAATCCAGGTGCCGGGAAGACGGCGCGGCCGCGTGCGGCGATCCGTTGTTTCGCGGATTCGGCGCCGACAAACCGCCCTGCGGAACGGGCCTGATGTTCATCGCGCTGAACGCGGATCTGGAGCGCCAGTACGAGTTTGTCCAGCAGAACTGGATCGTGAACAGGAAGTTCGGAGACCTGGCCGACGAGCGCGATCCGATCGTCGGCGGCTCGGGCGACGGCGCGCCGCGGGTGTTCTCCGTGCCGGACAACCCGGTCGGCAGGAAGCTTTCCCTGACCGCCGATTTCACCAGGGTGGAAGGCGGCGGTTACTTCTTCCTGCCCAGCCTGGCCGCGCTGCGCATGCTGGGCGAAGAACCGGCCTGGCAGCCGCAGGACACCCAACCGGCGCCATGAGGCTGCAAACCGCTGCCGGCGAGGCAGGCAAGCGGGTCACCACCTGGCGGGAAGCGGTTTCTTGAGAACGATCCGGCGCGCGGAGAAATCCACGTACCCCCCCGCCTCAAGATCCTTCATGATGCGGCTCACCATCTCGCGGCCCGAGCCGATCCGGCTGGCGATTTCGCTTTGCGTGAGAATTTCCTCGATCATGCGCGCACCGTCGGGCTGCGGCCGGGCGTTGTTTTCGAGGAACACCGCGAGCCGGCTATAGACGCCGCCCAGCGCAAGCCCGCGGGCAACCCGGGTCGCCTCGCGCGCACGACGGATCACCGTCGTGAGCAGCTCGAAGGCGAAATCCGGGTGCGTTGCCATGTAGGCACGCACCTGCGAACGATCGAGCACCGCGCACTCGCAGGGCTCGAGGGTGATCACCGAGGCAGACCGCGACCCGCCGTCTAAGGACATCTCGCCGAAATAGTCGCCCGGCCCGAGAACGATGAAGGTGAACTCGCGTCCTTCCTCGTCCGTGGAGAATACCTTGACGCGGCCGGAGATGACCACGAACACGCTGTCGCCGGGATCACCCTCCTGAATCAGGAGCGTCCCTTTGCGATAACGCCGGCGCTTGCCTTGCGCCGCAAAGTCAGCGCAGTGTGTCGCTTCGGGCATGCCGGGATACGGCTTGGGGCGAGGGTGAGACATGTCCGCGAATTCTGGGCCATCAGGGCGGGACTATGCAACCGCCGGACGGCGTCGGACGGTCCTTGAATTGCAGCCCCGTTCCGCCGCTTTTCAGGAAATGCGCGATGCCCGGTCCGGCGTAGAAATCAATCATCCCCGGAAGGCCTGCGCGCCGATGGCGCCGCGACCGGGCGATCGCTGGAGGTTGGGCATGTCGATGACTTCTCCGTTTCAGCACCCAGGCGCAGCGACGCGCCCGTCCGCCACCCGCATGACCCTGCCGCTGGGCAGCTTCAAGCAGGTCTACGACACCCGCCAGGTGCGCGATGCCTTGGCCGACCTGCCCTCCGGCGCGCACGAGAACCTGCGCGAAACGTACGAGAAGATGATCGCCAGCGGCGGCGAGCGGCTCAACGTCAAGCCCTCCAGCGCTGCCGCCCTGGACGCGCTCTATGCCGAACTGCCCAATTTCCGCGAGGTGCTCGACGACATCCGCAAGCAGATGGCGCTCGCCGCCAGCGCCTCGGACCCTCTGGAAATCGCGCCTATCCTGCTGCTCGGCCCGCCGGGCATCGGCAAGACCCATTTCGCCAAGCGGCTCTCGCATCTGCTCGGCACCGGCTTCGGCTTCCTCGGCATGAGCGCGCTGACCGCCGGCTGGATCATCGGCGGGACCTCATCGGGCTGGAAGAATGCCAAGCCCGGCAAGGTGTTCGAGACCCTGGTCGGCGGGCACTACGCCAATCCCGTATTGGTGGTCGACGAGATCGACAAGGCCGGTCACAGCGAGTATGACCCGCTGGGCGCCATGTATACCCTGCTGGAACATGACACCGCACGCGAATTCGTCGACGAATTCGCCGAGGTGCCGGTCGACGCCGCCGATGTCATCTGGGTTGCCACCGCCAACGACGAGGCGGCGATTCCGGAACCTATCCTCTCGCGCATGAACGTCTTCGAGGTGCCCGCTCCTGATGAGGCTGGCGTGATCGGGATCGCGCGCTCGATTTACCGGGAAATCCGCGACGGCCACGAATGGGGCCGCGCCTTCCCGGAGGAACCGGGCGAAGCCACCATGGCGCGCCTGGCGGAACTTTCCCCGCGCGACATGCGCCGGGTGATCTTCAACGCCTTCGGGGCGGCCAAGCTGGAAGGCCGCGATGTCATCGAGGCGCGCGACATCGCGGAACGCCGTGCCGGGCGCCGCCAGCGCATGGGCTTCTAGGAACCAGCCGCGCTGTCCCCGGCGGCGCGGCCCGACATGCGCGAGCGCTGCGCGCCGATCACGCCCACCATCACCAGCACGCCGCCTGCGTACTGCAGGCCCGAGAGGCCCTGACCCAGCATCACGGTCGAAAGCGCGATCGCGATGACCGGCTCCAGATTCATCATCGCAGCGGTGCGGATAGGCCCGATGCGGGTAGCCGAGGTGAACAGGCCGATCAGGCCGATGGCGTAGAACACGCACACCCCCGCGATACCGGCGATGCCGGCCAAGCTGCCCGGCCACTGGAACGAACCGCTCCCGAGCATGGCCGCGCCCAGCACCAGCGAGGTCGACAGCATCATCCAGAACGAACGCCTGAGCGGATCGACATGCGGCACATGGCGCGCCGTCAGCACCAGTGACATGGCGACGATCGCCGCAGCCACCAGGGCCAGCAGCACGCCCAGCCCATCGAGCGACTCGGGCGCCGCGCCGGTGGCCAGGGCCATCCCGGCCAGGGAAACCAGCCCGAACGCGGCCAGCCGCACGCTCATGCGCTCCTGCCCTGCCAGCGCCGACACCACGCCGGTCATGAGCGGATATACGTAGAAGATCAGCACCGCCAGCGGCACCTTGAGCAACTCGATCGCCTTGTAGAACGCATAGACATTGAGCGCGAACAGCACGCCCAGCAGCACGATGAAACGCCGGTCGGGCGCGGCGGTCACGCCCCCGCCGTGGCGCAGGCGCAGGGCGATGCCGAAAGCGACCACGGCGAACAGGCAGCGCAGCGTCACCACGGTGGACGCGTTGCTGCCGTTCTCGAACGCCACGCGCGCGCAGATCACCGCGAACGCGTAAGTGAAGGCGCAGGTCAGAACAGGCGCGTAGTCGCGCCAGACGGCTTGTTGCGGCAGGAGCGACTCCCGGTTCGCGCGGCCTAGTCGGCCAGCACGAAGCCCTTGGATAGATAGATCGCCTTGGACTGGAAATTC
>CANGUJ010000078.1 GCA_947456845.1 Burkholderiales bacterium
GCCAATGCTGCCGACTACTGGGAACGCGACGAACGCCACGACACTGCACTGCAGATCAATTTCGGCCGCGCCGGAATGGCGGGCCTGTGCCGGGTGATCGAGCGATGGGTTGGCCATTTCTTCGCAGTGCAAGTGCGCGTGGATCCGTTGCGCAGCCTCGACAGCGCGCGCATGCGCTGGTACAGCGGACTTGACGCGGCATCGACTGCCCTGATGAACGCGATCTATAATGGAAAAGCGCCTGCAGATGAAGAGCGCCGGCGCATTCTCTGCATGATGAAGCTCGAGGCAGTCGAGAACAGGGGCGTGGCTGCCGCACCGAATGGCCGTGCGGTCTATCTTGCGCTTGCCATGGATGAAGAAGGCAACGTCCGCATGAAGCCGCAAAACCTCCTCACCAATCTTCCGTTCGACCTGCGCGCGTGATCAAGACCGTCCGCAACAGTACCGCGCCCGACTACTGGGATGAAGCAAAGCGGGAACTCATGCGTTGCGACCGCGTCATGCGTCGCATCATTCCCAAGCATACAGAAAGCTGTCTGACGACCCGCGGCGATCCTTTCGTCACGCTCGCGCGGTCGATCGTCGGTCAGCAGATCTCGGTAGCCGCGGCGCAGTCGGTGTGGACCAGGCTCATCGGCGCAATCCCGGATTTTTCGCCCGAACGCGTGGCGCGCGCCAGGCTCGAACGCCTGCGCAGTTGCGGGCTGTCGCAGCGCAAGGCCGAATACATTCTGGATCTGGCCGCCCACTTCAAGCAAGGGGGCATGCGCAACGAGGACTGGCGCGGCCTCGACGACGACACCGTGATCAGCGCGCTCACGGAGATTCGCGGTGTCGGTCGCTGGACGGCGGAAATGTTCCTGATCTTCAACCTTATGCGGCCGGACGTGCTGCCGGTCGACGATCTCGGTCTGCAAAAAGCGGTGAGCCTGCATTACTTTTCGGGCGACACGGTCACCCGCAGCGAACTGCGGGAAGTCGGCGAGAACTGGGCGCCGTGGCGCTCGGTCGGTACCTGGTTCATGTGGCGCAGCCTCGATCCAATCCCGGTGGAGTACTGAATTGAGCAAGACAACCTTTCTGGACTTTGAACAGCCGATCGCGGAGCTCGAGGACAAGATCGAGGAACTTCGTTTCGTGCAGGACGACTCGGCCGTCGACATTTCCGAGGAAATAGAGCGCCTCAAGAAAAAAAGCCAGGCACTGGTCAAGGAAATCTATTCCAAGCTCACCCCTTGGCAGGTATCCCAGGTGGCGCGCCATCCGCGGCGTCCGTACACGCTCGATTACATCGAGGCCATGTTCACCGACTTTCACGAACTTCACGGAGATCGCGCCTATGCCGATGATGCCGCGATCGTCGGAGGCCCGGCGCGCTTCAACGGCAAACCCTGCATGATCATCGGCCACCAGAAAGGGCGCGATGTGAAGGAACGCTCCCGGCGCAACTTCGGGATGCCGCGCCCGGAGGGGTACCGAAAGGCGCTGCGCCTGATGGAGACGGCGGAAAAATTCGGGCTGCCGCTGTTCACGTTCGTGGACACGCCCGGCGCCTATCCCGGCGTCGGTGCGGAGGAGCGCGGACAGTCCGAGGCTATCGGTCGCAATCTCTATGTGATGTCCAAGCTCGCCGTCCCGATCATCACGACGGTGATCGGCGAGGGTGGCTCCGGCGGCGCGCTTGCCATCGCAGTGGGCGATCAGGTTCTCATGCTCCAGTACGCTACCTATTCCGTAATATCGCCGGAAGGGTGCGCCTCGATCCTCTGGAAAAGCGCGGAGCGCGCGCCAGACGCCGCCGAAACTCTGGGTATCACCGCAGTCAGGCTCAAGGCTCTGGGGCTGGTCGACCGCATTGTCAACGAACCCCCGGGCGGCGCGCATCGGGATCCCGGCGCGGCCGCGGGCGGGCTCAAGAAAGCCTTGGCTGATGCGTTGCGCCAGGTCTCCGATGTGCCGATCGAGAACCTTTTGAAGCTGCGCTACGAGCGCCTGATGCAATACGGCCGCTTTGAGGAAGCCGTCGACTGACCGCGGCGGGCCACTGGACACCCGCCTGCGGGGGAAAGTCCGCTGCCTCGCCCTGCGTACCGGCGCCCCCCTGCCGCGGGTCTGCGTGGGCTACTCGGGCGGGCTGGATTCATCCGTACTGCTTGACCTACTGGCGCGCCAGATGCGTGCGCGGACGATCTCGCTGTCGGCCCTGCACGTCAACCACGGATTATCAGCCAATGCCGATGCATGGGAGGCGCATTGTCGCGCCGCATGCGCCACGCTCGCCGTCGCGTTCACCGCCGTTCGTATCCGGGTCAGGCGTGCCCCGGGCGAGAGCCTCGAGGAGCAGGCGCGCAAGGGGCGCTATGCCGCTTTCGCGGGCGTCGATGCCGACGTGATCGCCCTGGCGCACCATGCGGAGGACCAGTCCGAGACGCTGCTGCTGCAGATGCTGCGTGGCGCCGGGCCGGATGGACTGGCGGCCATGGCGGAATATGCGCCGATGGCTGCCGGCCCCGCCATCTGGCGCCCGATGCTCGACGTACCGCGCGCGGCGATCCTACGCCACGGGCGCGACCAAGGCATTGCATGGATCGAGGATGAAAGCAATCTCGATCCGGGCTACAGGCGCAATTTCGTGAGGCATCGGATCTGGCCCGCCTTGGTGGAGGGTTTCGCCGCGCCGGCGGTGACACTGCCCCGTGTCGCGCGCTTGCAAGCCGATGCTGCCAGGCTGCTCGGAGAATTGGCGGACATCGACCTGGCCACGATCGCCTCGGACGACGGGCTGGACTGTACGGGACTGAAGTCCCTGTCTGCGAGCCGCCAGGCCAACCTTCTGCGGCGCTGGATTTCCCGAAGCGGTGCGCGCGCTCCCTCGGAAGCCCGGCTCCTTGCACTGCAAAAGGCCATCGCAGACAGCACCAACGATACCCGCCTGAGGTGGGTACATGAGGATCTACAGGTGATCCGGCAGCGGAACCATCTGATCATCCGGGCGGTCTGATTTTTCGTCCGGCGGGTCAACGCCTTGCGACTCAGCAAGGCCAGATCGGTCGGCCGCTTTGGTATAATCGAAGATTAACTTGTATCACCCAAAACCTTAATTTATTTGGAGTTTTTGATATGGCTGTCGAACGAACCTTGTCGATCATCAAACCTGACGCTGTCGCCAAGAACGTGATTGGCAAGATTTACCAGCGCTTCGAGGATGCGGGTCTGAAGATCGTCGCCTCGCGCATGACCCATCTGTCGCGCGTCGAAGCAGAAGGTTTCTATGCGGTTCATCGCGAGCGGCCTTTTTTCAAGGACCTGGTCGACTTCATGATTTCGGGACCGGTCATGGTGCAGGTGCTCGAGGGCGAGAACGCGATCCTCAAGAACCGTGACCTGATGGGCGCCACCGATCCTAAGAAAGCGGCCGCCGGCACGATCCGCGCCGACTTCGCCGACTCGATCGACGCCAACGCGGTGCACGGTTCCGACGCGGCGGAGACCGCGCGCAACGAGATCGCCTACTTCTTTCCCGCACTGAACGTTTACTCGCGCTGATCGGAACGCCGGTGCGCACTAATCTTCTCGACCTGGATGCGGACCGGCTTGCCGGGTGGTTCGCCGCGCGGGGCGAGAAGGCGTTCCGTGCCCGGCAGGTGATGAAATGGCTGCATCAGGCCTGTGTCGATGATTTCGATGCCATGACCGATCTGGCCAGGACGCTGCGCGAAGACCTGCGCGAGCACGCAACCATCGCATCCCCCCCTGTGGTGAGCGACAGGATCGCCGGTGACGGCACCCGCAAATGGCTCTATGACGTCGGTAACGGCAACGCGGTGGAGGCGGTATTCATTCCGGAGGTCGATCGCGGCACGTTGTGCGTGTCCACCCAGGCAGGCTGTGCGGTCGATTGCGCTTTCTGCTCGACCGGCAAGCAGGGCTTCTCGCGCAACCTGACCGCGGGCGAGATCGTCGCCCAACTCTGGAGCGCAAACCGGCTGCTGCGCTCGGCAACGGCGCTGCGGCCGATCACCAACGTGGTGTTCATGGGCATGGGCGAGCCGCTGCTCAATTTCGACAATACCGTGACGGCGCTGCGCATCATGCTCGACGACAATGCGTACGGACTGTCGCGCCGGCGGGTCACGGTTTCGACATCCGGTGTCGTCCCGATGATAGACCGACTGGCCGATGAGTGCCCCGTGGCGCTGGCGGTGTCGCTGCATGCCCCCACCGATTCCCTGCGCGACATGCTGGTGCCGATCAATCGCAAGTATCCCCTTGCCGATCTGATGGCGGCATGCCGCCGGTATGTCGCAAAGGCGCCGCGCGATTTCGTGACCTTCGAGTACATCATGCTCGACGGGGTCAACGACACGCCCGAACACGCGCGGGCCTTGGTCGACTTGGTGGCCGATGTGCCCTGCAAGTTCAATCTGATCCCGTTCAATCCTTTTTCGGTAGCGGGCACGCAGATCGCTTTCAGGCGCTCCGACATGGGCCGTGTCAGGCGTTTCGCGGAATTGCTCGCCGAAGGCGGGCTGGTGGCTACCACCCGGAAGACGCGCGGAGACGATATTGCGGCCGCCTGCGGCCAGCTCGCAGGCGAAGTGCGCGACCGAACCCAACGGGAGGTGCGCATCATACGCAAAAGCATGTCTGCCGACGCCGGTGGCATATTCTCGACATGAATCGGGGAGGGTCCTCGTGAAGCAAAGGTTCGCTTACGTTACTGCTCTCTTCATCGCGGCAGGGTCCGCATCGACGATGATGAGTGGTTGCGCCTCAGGCGGCGCGCCCGGCCAGGGCATGATTCCGGGCGGGCAGGCGCTCAACATCCAGCGCGCCGCGGGCGAGGCCGGGCAGTCCCAGATGCCAGCGGGCGACAGGCAGGAAACCGCCCGGCTGCGCACCGAATTGGCATTCAATTATTTCCAGCGCGGCCAACTCAGCATCGCGCTTGAAGAGATCAGCAGCGCCCTCCGGGCCGACCCCAACTACGCCACCGCCTACAACGTGCTGGGCCTGGTCAACATGGATCTGGGCGAGAATGTCAAAGCCGAGGAGGCCTTCCGGCGGGCGCTGGCGATCGCGCCCCAGGACTCCGATGCGCTCAACAATTTCGGTTGGTTCCTGTGCCAGACAAAACGCGAGCGGGAGGGCATCGATCGGTTCTTGCTGGCACTCAAGAATCCGCTGTATCCCACCCCGGAAAAGCCCTATCTCAACGCTGGCATCTGCTCCCAGCGCATCGGCAACGAAGCCGCGGCCGAGGAGTATTACCGGAAGGCTTTCGCTCTTGACCCCATGAACGCCGGCGCCATGATGCGACTCGGCGATATGTATTTCAGGCGCAACGACTTTGAAAAGGCGCGTTTCTATATCGATCGCGTCAACAAGAATTACGAGCCTTCCGCCGAATCCCTCTGGCTGGCCCTGCGTATCGAGCGAAAGGCCGGGGACCGCCTGGCCGAGGCGAGTTTCGCCGCACAGCTTAGGCGCCGCTATCCCAATTCACCCGAATTGCAGTTGCTTCAGCAAGGCAGATTTGAATGATGGCCGAGGCTCCAGTTGAAGCCGCAGCAGGCGAGGCGCCGTCGCTGGAGGCCGCGCCGCCGGTGCCGACCGTCGGCGAGCGTTTGCGCGCGGAGCGCGAGCGCCAGGGATTTTCCGTTCATGATGTGGCGCAGCGGTTGAAGTACGCACCGCGCCAGATAGAGGCGATTGAGGCGGACGATTTCAAGGCGCTTCCCGGCCTGACCTTTGTGCGCGGTTTTGTGCGCGGTTATGCGCGCGTCCTGGGCATCGAAGGAGACGGCCTGGTGCGGCTGCTTGAGACATCGGCGGAACACGCGAGCGCCCTGACTATGGTGCAGTTCCAGGAGGTCAGCGGAAAGCGCGAGCAGTTCCCCACCGATGGAGGTTCGCACAAGTCGGCGTTGCCATGGTTGCTGGCTATCCTTCTGGTCGTAGGCGCATTTGGCGGCTATTCCGTCTACAACTGGCAGGCACCCGAGGAATTCCTGCAACCGGCGCCCGTCAGGGCCCCGACGGCGCCGGACACCGCTGCCGCGGCATCCTTGCCCGTCATGCCAGCCAGCCAGGACGCTGGTTCTCCTCAGCCTGCCAGCCCGCAGGCGGATGCGTCGGCGAGCGGCCAGGTGCCGGCCGAGGTTGGCCTGCCCGCGCAGGCCAACAGCCCGCAGGGAGCGGCGGCACAGGCCCGGATACGCCTGGTCTTCGCCGGCGAGTCCTGGACCGAACTGCGGGACGGCGAGGGCAAGGTTCTCCTTTCGCGCAGGAACACGCCCGGCAGCGAGCAGACGACCGAAGGCACGCCCCCGTTCGAGGTGGTAGTCGGCAACGCGCGCGAGGTCAAGCTGTTCTACAACGGGGCCGAATTCGACATGTCGCCCTACATCAAGGTGTCCGTCGCAAGATTTCAGCTGAAGTGAAACGATGACCGATTCGACTTCCGCCGCCCCGGCGCGGCGCACTACCCGGCGCGTTGCCGTCCGCTACGGTTCCAGCGAGGTGTTCGTCGGAGGCGGCGCGCCTGTCTTGGTTCAGTCGATGACCAACACGGATACTGCCGATGCGATCGCGACCGCGATCCAAGTCAAGGAACTGGCGCGCGCGGGCTCCGAAGTGGTCCGCATCACCGTCAACTCGCCGGAGGCCGCCGCGGCCGTCCCCGCCATACGGGAACAGCTCGACCGCATGGGCATCGATGTCCCGCTGGTTGGCGATTTCCATTTCAACGGCCACAAGCTGTTGGCTCAGTATCCGGGATGCGCCGAGGCGCTGTCGAAGTACCGGATCAATCCCGGCAATGTCGGCAAGGGGGCGCGGCGCGACGACAATTTCGCCAGCATGATCGAAACCGCCTGCCGTCATGGCAAGCCGGTGCGCATCGGCGTCAACTGGGGCAGCCTGGACCAGGAATTGTCGGCCCGGCTGATGGACGAGAACGCCCGCCTCGCCGCTCCGCTGCCCGCCGACGCGGTGTTGCGCGAGGCGCTGATTCGATCCGCCTTGGACAGCGCGGCGCGCGCAGAGGAACTTGGTCTGCCCGGCGACCGCATCGTCCTTTCGTGCAAGGTGAGCGGCGTCCAGGACTTGATCCAGGTGTACCGGCTCCTGGCCGCGCGCTGCACGTACCCGCTGCACCTCGGCCTGACGGAGGCCGGCATGGGCACCAAGGGCATCGTAGCCTCGACGGCGGCGCTCGCCGTCCTGCTGCAGGAGGGCATCGGCGACACGATTCGCGTTTCGCTGACGCCCGAGCCCGGTGGAGACCGCACGCGCGAGGTGGTGGTGGCCCAGGAAATCCTGCAGACCATGGGCATACGCTCCTTCGCGCCGATGGTGATCGCATGCCCCGGCTGCGGTCGGACCACCAGCACGGTGTTCCAGTCGCTCGCGGCGGATATCCAGAGTTATCTGCGCGAACAGATGCCGCGCTGGAAGGCCGTGTATCCGGGGGTTGAAGACATGCGCGTCGCGGTGATGGGATGCGTAGTCAACGGCCCCGGCGAATCCAAGCATGCCGACATCGGCATCAGCCTGCCCGGCACCGGGGAATCGCCGGTGGCGCCAGTGTATGTCGATGGCGAGCGGACCGTCACGCTCAAGGGCGATGGCATCGCCCGGGAATTCCAGGCCATCGTCGACGAATACGTAAACAAGAGGTACGGCACGCCTGCGCGTGCGACCTGAAAGACCCGTAATGAAGGAAGAACGGCAGCCCGCGGCCATGAAGATTGCCGGCGTGAAGGGCATGAACGATATTTTGCCCGCGGACGGGGCCTTGTGGCAGGCGCTCGAGCGCCACCTGTTCGGCTGGCTGGACGCCTACGGCTACCGCAACATGCGCATGCCTGTCCTGGAACTGACCTCACTGTTCAAGCGCGGCATCGGCGAGGTGACCGACATCGTCGAGAAGGAAATGTTCAGCTTCACCGATCGCCTCAACGGCGATGAACTGACAATGCGCCCGGAATTCACTGCAGGCATCGTGCGCGCCACCGTCGAACACAATCTGCTCTACAACGGGCCGCAGCGGGTTTTTTCCATCGGCCCGGTGTTCCGCCATGAACGGCCGCAGCGGGGCCGCTACCGGCAGTTCCACCAGATCGATGTGGAGGCGCTGGGCTTCCCCGGCCCGGATGTCGATGCCGAACTCATCATCATGGCCAAGCGGCTGTGGAGCGACCTCGGGCTTACCGGCGTGCGGCTCGAGATCAACACCCTCGGCGCCAGCGCCGAGAGGCAGGCCCACCGCGCCGCGCTGATCGAGTACTTCGAGAAGCATCACGACCTACTCGATGAAGATGCGCGCAGGCGCCTGTATGCCAATCCGCTGCGCATCCTCGACACCAAGAACCCGCGCATGCAGGAGATGGTCGACGGCGCGCCGCGCCTCGATGCGTATCTGGGCGCGGATTCGCGCGCCCATTTCGAACGGCTGCAGCAGTTCCTTGTCGATGCCGGCGTCGCCTACACCATCAATCCGCGCATGGTGCGCGGCCTCGACTACTACAACCTGACGGTCTTCGAATGGATCACGTCCGAACTCGGCAGCCAGGGCACGATATGCGGCGGCGGACGTTATGACGGCCTGATCGAACTTTTCGGCGGCAAGCCGGCGCCGGCGATCGGCTTTGCCATCGGCGTCGAGCGGCTACTCGAACTGGTGCGCCTGGCCGGACGTCTCGACGGGACGGCGGCCTGCGACGTCTACATCGTGCACCAGGCGAACGAGCCGGACAGCGCGGCGCGCCTGGCGTTCCGGGCCGCAGAGGCGCTGCGCGATTGCGGTGTGGATGTCATTACGCACTGCGGCGGCGGCTCCTTCAAGTCGCAGATGAAAAAGGCCGATGCGAGCGGAGCCGAACTCGCCATCATCATCGGCGATGACGAAGTCACGGCCGGCGAGGTATCGGTCAAGGCCCTGCGGCACGAAGCGCCGCAGGAACGCGTCTTGTTGCATAACATCGCGGCGCGAATCATCGCGCTGCTCCCCGAATCAGGCACGAACAGCGAAACGGAAGATTGACATGGCGGCACTGGATCTCGAAGAACAGGAACAACTTGCCCAGATCAAGGCATGGTGGCAACGCTACGGCAACCTCGTCCTCACGGCGCTGACGCTCGTTTTCCTGGCGATCGCCGGATACAACGGCTGGAATTACTACCAGCAGAGCCAGGCGCGGGCTGCGACGCAGGTGTTCGAGGGCGTACAGAAACTGGCCGCCGGCGGCGATGCGAAAAAAGTCGCCGAGGCAAGCAAAGCTCTGGCGGAGCAGTATCCCCGCTCCACGCTGGCCGCAATGGGCAACCTGATGGCTGCCCGGATTTCCTTCGACGCCAACGACCTCGACGGCGCGCGCACTCAACTGCAATGGGTGGTCGACAACGCGCGCGATGATGAGTTGAAGCACATCGCACGCATCCGCCTGGCCGGCATCCTGCTCGACCAGAAAAAGTTCGACGACGCGCTTAAGCTTCTGGACACCTCCCATCCGGCCGACTTCGATGCACAGTACGGCGATCGTCGCGGAGATGTGCTTTACGCTATGGGAAAGCAGGCGGAAGCGCGCGATGCCTGGCAAAAGGCACTTGCCGCCGCAGGCTCCGCCGCGACCCTGAAGGCGGCGCTCGAGTTCAAGCTCGAGATGGTGGGCGCCGCACCGGCGGTCACGAAGTCGTGAGGCAGCCACATTACTTGTCGCTACGCCGCCGGGTCTTCCTGGCAATGACCGTGGCGCTCCTCGCCGGTTGCTCGGGCGCGGCCAAGCTCAATCCGCTCAACTGGTGGGGGCAGGATCGTGCGGGGCCGCAACCGACGCCATTGGCTGAGATCAAGGCAACCTTCGCGTTTGTCCCGGCATGGCGGGCGACGGTGGGCCCTGCCGGTAACTTCCTTTTTGTGCCCGCCAGCGACGACGGTCTGGTCTACGCGGCCAGCGCCGAGGGCACGCTGGCCGCTTTCGGCGCAGATGACGGCGTGCAGAAATGGCGCGTCCAGGCCAATCGCGCGGGCCTGTCGGCGGGCGTCGGTGCCGGGGAGCGCACCGCGGTCGTGGCGACCGCCAAGGGAGAGATCCTGGCGTTCGATTCCCGGGGTCAGGAAAAATGGAAGACAACGGTGTCGAGCGAAGTCCTGGCCCCGCCGCTGGTCGTCGACGGGACGGTGTTGATTCGCAGCAGCGACAATCGCATCCATGCCTTCGCCGCGGCCGACGGCAAGCGCCGCTGGACCTATCAGCGAACCGCCCCCGCTCTGGTGCTGCGTAACTTCGGCGGACTGGTGGCGTCCAACGGAATTCTCTTCGCCGGCTTCCCCGGCGGGAAGCTGGTAGCCGTAGCGCTGTCAAACGGCTCGGTCCGTTGGGAGGCTACCGTGGCCTCGCCGCGCGGCGCCACCGAACTCGAGCGGATTGCGGACGTGACGGGCAACCCGGTCCTCAGGGACAGGTCGGTATGCGCGGTAGCCTTTCAGGGACGTGCGGCATGCTTCGATACGCTCAACGGTCAGGCGCTATGGACGCGCGACGTATCCAGCCAGGCGGGCATGACCGTCGACGGACGTTATGCTTTCGTCTCCGATGAACGTTCGTCCATCGTCGGCCTGGCGGCGGAAACCGGCAGCAGCCTGTGGAAGCAGGACCGGCTGCAGTGGCGCGGTGTATCGGCGCCGCTGTCGATCGGCCGGGCCGTCGTGGTGGGGGACTATCAGGGCGTCTTGCATGCGCTTGCCCGGGAAGACGGCAGCTTCATCGGCCGTGCCGTTACCGATGGCGGGTGGATCGCGGCTGCGCCGCAGCCGCTCAGGATGGCGCGCGGCGAGGGATTGCTCGTTCAGACCCGTTCCGGCGGGCTGTTCGCGTTCGCGTTCTAGCTGGGCGCTGCCGCGCGGCTGGCAGCCCTTGCTGCCGCGACCCCGCTGCGCACCGCCCCCTCCAGAGTGGCCGGATAGCCGGGCGTCAGATGATCGCCAGCCAGGAATAGGCCCGGCATCGGGGTTATGGGCACAGGGCGTTCCAGCCCGGGCGAGCAGCGGAACGTCGCGCGCTTTTCGGTGATGACACGATGTGACTGCGCAGCCGGCAGGTCAGGCATCAGCTGCCGTAACTCCGTATCGATGGTTGTCGCCATTTCGGGCGCAGGCAGTCCGCGCAGCTGTCCTGCAGCACTGACAACGACCGCGACCAGTCCCGCTTCGCCGCCCAGCGCGCCGCGGTCGAACGCCCACTGGCCGACCGGGCCCTGCAGCCCGATCATCGGCCGGGCAAGACGCACACTCGCCGGGTAGCGCAGATAGCAGGTGACGATGGGCTCGTAATCGAAGGCATCAAGCTGGCGCTTGACCGACCCTGCGTCGCGCCCGCCCCAGTCGATGATGGCGCTCGCCCGCGCCGGCGGAACCGCGCAGATCGCGGCCGCGTAGGTCTCGCGACTCGCCGGACATTCGACAATCATGCCCGCGCCTTCGTTGGCAAGCCTCGTCACGGAAACGCCGAGCCTCAGGCGCGTACCTCTTGCCTCCAGATATGCCAGCGCGAGGTCGGGGAATACGCCGCTCAGGTCGGCCCGCGGGATCAGCAGATCGCTATCGCTGCGACGACGCATGAAGGCATCTTGCAGTACGCTGGCAAACACCTGGGCGGAGGCGGCACGCGCTTCGGTGTTGAGGGCGGCCACGCACAGCGGCTCCCACAGGTAGCGACGCACCTGATCAGGCTGGCGATGGCGATCTAGGAGAGCGCCAACGCTGACATCCGGGTCCACCCGGAACCCCCGCACGGCAAGGCCGGTGATGAAACGGACGGCGGCCAGCTTGTCTTGCACCGATAGCCCTTGCGCGGCCATGAGCCCGGCCAGCAGGTGGAGCGGGGCAGGCAGCGCTCGAAAGGCGCGCAACGCGAATCGTCCCGGGTAGGCCAATTCC
>CANGUJ010000079.1 GCA_947456845.1 Burkholderiales bacterium
CATCCAGTTGCGCTCGGCCTTGCTGCTCTCGCGCTCCATCTGCGCCAGCATCAGGCAATACAAACCCGTGACCAGGAAGAAGCTCACTCCCATGTCGAGCGTGTTGATGTGGCCTATCAGGGCATAGAGCAGGCTGCTGGCGCATATGGCGCCGGCGATCATTCCGGCCCCTTTGCCGAACAGCCTGGCCCCCGCTATTCCGGTGACGAGCACGCCGAGGAATCCGGTCAGTGCGGACCATAGGCGTGCTGTCCAGTGATGCTCGCCGAACAAGGTGTAGGCGGCTGCAGTTGCCCAGTACTGCAGTGCCGGTTTCTCGAAATATTTCAGGTCGTTCAGGCGCGGGGTGACCCAGTCTCCGCTGGCGACCATCTCGCGTGGAATCTCCGCGTAGCGGCCTTCGTCGGGCCTCACCAGCTTGCGGTATTCAAGGTTTGAAAACCAGACCAGCGCGAAGACGGCGATCAGCAACCAGAGAGAGCGGCGCGTGTTCATTCGATGATCAGGGCTGCCGCGACATTGCGACCTTCGCCGGATAGGATGTTGTAGGTGCGGCAGGCAGCTGCCGTGTCCATCGCTTCAAGCCCGATGCGTCGGGACAGCAGCCGGCTTGTGAGTCGCGGATGCGGGAAGCGCAGCGCGCGCCCGGTTCCCAGCAGGACGATGTCGGCACCCAGGTCGCTCAGCGCGTGGAAATCCGCGTCAGCGAGCGCCTCGAAATTGCGCGGCGCCCAAGAATCGATCACCCGGTCGACCAGCACGATCAGCGAAGCGGTGAAGCGCGTCTGGTTCACCATGACGGAACCGGGTTCGAACGCGGTGATGAAGTTGGACGCCCCGGGGCGGTCAAGATGGAGTTTCACGTTGTTGTCGCGGCAGGTTTCAAGGATGCGGACGTAGCCGCCATACCCTGGCGCCGATGTCTGGTGACGATGCCGGCAATTTGCGCGACCGCACGCCCTTCACGCGGTCCGGCGGCGTTGTTGCGACGCAAGGCCTCGTCGCGTAGAATTATAACTTTTCTGTCTGCCTCTAGCGTCCTGGAGCCTTTTGCAGCGCCATCGGGTTTTGCGCAGGCGCTCCGATCAGCGCGGCTGGGGCGCCTGGGGTTGCCATGAGAGAGTTTTCGCGCATCAAACGTCTGCCGCCATACGTCTTCAACATCACGGCGGAGCTCAAGATGGCCGCCCGGCGGCGCGGCGAAGACATCATCGATCTCTCGATGGGCAACCCGGACGGAGCGACGCCGCAGCACATCGTCGATAAGCTCGTAGAGGCTTCGCAGCGCCCGGATACGCATGGATATTCCGTCTCCAAGGGGATTCCCAGGCTGCGCAGGGCGATCACTAACTGGTACAAGACTCGCTACAACGTCGAGTTCGACCCCGATTCGGAAGCCATCGTCACCATCGGTTCCAAGGAGGGGCTGGCGCACCTCATGCTTGCCACCCTGGACCGTGGCGACACCGTGCTTGTACCGAATCCCAGCTACCCGATCCACATCTACGGCGCAGTCATCGCCGGGGCCGACATACGCAGCGTGCGCATGACGCCGGACGTGGATTTTTTCGCCGAACTTCAGGAGACAATCCGCGGCTGCATTCCCAAGCCCAAGATGATGATCCTGGGATTTCCGTCGAATCCGACCGCCCAATGCGTAGATCTGCAGTTTTTCGAGCGCGTGATCGCCCTGGCGAAGGAACACGACATCCTGGTGGTGCATGACCTCGCCTACGCGGACATCACTTTCGACGGCTATCGGGCGCCTTCGATCATGGAGGTGCCGGGCGCGCGCGATATCGCGGTGGAATTCTTCACCATGTCCAAAAGCTACAACATGGCGGGATGGCGTATCGGCTTCATGGTCGGCAACGCGGAACTGGTCAACGCGCTGGCACGGATCAAGAGTTATCACGATTACGGGAGCTTTACCCCTGTCCAGGTGGCTTCGATCGCCGCGCTCGAAGGGCCGCAGGATGCGGTCCACGAGATTTGTGCGCAGTACCAGAGCCGCCGCGACGTCATGGTCAAGGGCCTGCATGAGATCGGCTGGATGGTCGACAAGCCGCGCGCCTCGATGTACATCTGGGCGAAGATTCCCGGACCCTATGCCGCCATGAAGTCGCTGGAGTTTGCCAAGAAACTGCTGGCCGAGGCCAAAATCGCGGTATCGCCCGGCATCGGCTTTGGCGACTACGGCGATGATTACGTTCGCATCGCCTTGATCGAGAACGAGCAGCGCTGTCGCCAGGCGGTGCGCGGCATCCGCGAGATGTTCCGCAAGGACGGCCTCCTGCCCAAAGCGGCGGCCTAACCGTCCCGCGTGCTCGGACGCTTTTTCAAGCGCGGTCTGGGCGAAGAGGCCGCGATCTCACGGCCGACGGCGGAGCGGGTCTTTGCCCGCCGACTGTCAACGGAGTTCGCGGCCGCCTCACAGCGGACCGAGGCTGACAATTTCGACCATGACCGCTATGGTCCTGCCGAGATTGCGGGTCATTCGGCGCGCGCGGGCGCAATGGCCGGCCACACCCTAGACAGCCTGATCGGTGAACCCGAGAACTGGGAGCGACTGTACGAATTGTTTGCCGACGATGCCTCGCGTGACTGGTTCTTGCAGCTTACGCTTTATCGCCTGCTGGGCTACCAGCATGTCCGCCTGCGCAGCAACACGCCCGCCCATCACGCATGCATCGCCAAGGCCAAGTCGCTCGGCAAGCCTGGAGCGGCGCTAAGCGGCGGCTACGGTGAGGCGCGCCAGTATCGATTCGACGGCCTTCACGGGCTTCCGGTGGTGCTTGAAGGCTGGTGGTTCAACATGGCGTGGCCGTTCCTCTTGCGGCAATACTTTTTCGAACGCGACGGAGTGCGGATCGCCCCCGAGTCTGGGGATGTGGTCATCGACGCGGGCGCCTGTTTTGGGGACACCACCGTAGCCTTCGCCGATGCAGTGGGCGATACCGGCCAGGTCCACGCTTTCGAGGTGGTGCCGGGCAACCTGGCGGTGGCGCGTCACAACCTTGCATTGAATCCGCGATTCGCCACGCAGGTCCGCTTAGATCCCCGCGCGCTAGGACAGGATCCGGGGATTCTTTACCTGCATGGCAGCGGACCTGGCGCCATGGTGTCGGCAGATCCGGTCGGAGTGGCCGTTCAGGTGGTGACCATCGATGACTACGTCGAGTCCGCCAGGTTGGCACACGTGGATTTCGTCAAGATGGATATCGAAGGCTCCGAACCGAAGGCACTCGAGGGCGCACGCGAGACTTTAAGGCGCTGGCGGCCGAAGCTGGCGATTTCGCTCTATCACCGGCCGCCGGACCTGACGCAAATCCCGCTCTGGGTAGATAATCTGGGATTGGGTTACAGGCTGTATCTCGACCATCACACCATCCATCAGGAAGAGACGGTGCTGTACGCCGTCGCCGGATGATCCACACCGCGAAATTCCAGAAGCCCAATTCGATGAAACCAATCCAGGTAGGCCTTTTCGGCATCGGCACCGTCGGTTCCGGTACGTTCAACGTTCTTGCCCGCAACCGCGAGGAAATCGTGCGCCGCGCGGGGCGCGACATCGTCATCAGCATGGTGGCCGACCTCGACACCGAACGTGCCGAGCGCATCGTCAAGGGGCGTGCCACCGTCACCGCCAACGTGGACGACATCCTTAACAATCCTCAAATCGACATCGTCATCGAACTGATCGGCGGCTACACCTTCGCCCGTGATCTGGTGTTGAAGGCCATTCGCGCCGGGAAGCATGTGGTGACTGCCAACAAGGCGCTGCTTGCCACCCATGGCAACGAGATTTTTGCCGCTGCCCGCGAGCGTGGCGTGGTGGTGGCATTCGAGGCTGCGGTCGCCGGTGGCATTCCCATCATCAAGGCGCTGCGCGAAGGCCTGACGGCCAACCGCATCGAATGGATTGCCGGCATCATCAACGGTACCTCCAACTTCATCCTGTCGGAGATGCGCGACAAGGGCCTGGCTTTCGCGGATGTGCTGCGCGAAGCCCAGAAACTGGGCTACGCGGAAGCCGACCCCACCTTTGACATCGAAGGCGTTGATGCGGCCCACAAGCTGACGATCATGAGCGCGATCGCTTTCGGCGTGCCGATGCAGTTCGGCGCGGCCCACGTCGAAGGTATCACCAAGCTCACCAAGGATGACATCCGCTACGCCGAGGAACTCGGATACCGCATCAAGCTTCTCGGCATCACCCGCCGCTCCGCTGCGGGTATCGAATTGCGTGTGCATCCGACGTTGATTCCTGCCAGGCGGCTGATTGCCAACGTCGAAGGCGTGATGAATGCCGTGCTTGTCAAGGGCGATGCGGTGGGCGCCACGCTTTATTACGGCGCCGGCGCCGGTTCCGAGCCGACGGCATCGGCAGTGATCGCGGACCTGGTGGATGTGACGCGTGCCCATACCTCGGATCCGGAGAACCGGGTGCCGCACCTCGCCTTCCAGCCGGACCAACTGGCCAGCACCCCCATCCTGCCGATCGGCGAGGTGCAGACCAGCTACTACCTGCGCATGCGCGTCAAGGACCAGCCGGGCGTGCTGGCCGACATCACCCGGGTGCTGGCCGATCACAGGATCTCCATCGATGCCATGGTGCAAAAAGAGCCTGACGAGGGCCAGGAGCAGGTCGACATCATCATGTTGACCCACCGGGCGGTGGAGAAGCAGGTGGACTCAGCGCTTGCCAAGATCGAGGGTCTGCCCGTGCTGGTAGGCAAGGTGGCGCGCATCCGGCTTGAGGAATTGCGTTGACTCCGGGCTTGCTCCTGCGCAGCGTCGGCCTGACGGCGGACGGCCGCCTCGCGCTGCGCGACCCGGCGGCCGTGCATCTCAAGCCGCTGGTCGATGCCGAAAACATGGATCGCGACATCCTCTACGCCAGTTCCGCAGCCGAGGCGGGGCACGGCAGCAACGACCAATACGGCGATTGGATACCCTACGAGCGCGAAACCTGCGCGCGGGAGTGGCTGGCGCAGGCGCCGGCGCTCTGGTGGCATCGGGACGAGCGCGGCAATTGGATGCGCAAGTCGGAGCCGCAGGCGCCCGCGGAAAAGCACCTCAAATGAACTACGTTTCCACGCGTGGCGGGATGCGCCCGGCCAGATTTACCGAGATTCTCCTCGAGGGCCTGGCGCCGGACGGCGGACTCACGGTGCCGGCGCATGGCTATCCCAGGCTTTCGCCGGCCGACTTGTCGGCGATGCGTGATATGAATTATGCCGAGCTGGCCTTCGCGATCCTGTCGCGCTACATTGATGACATCCCGCATGGCGATCTCAAGCGGCTGATCGACGCCACCTACACCGGCCGCATTTTCGGCAGCGAGGACATCGCGCCGCTTGCGGAGCTCGAACCCGGGCTTGCCATTCTCGGTCTGTCCAACGGACCGACGCTTGCTTTCAAGGACATGGCCATGCAGTTGCTCGGCAACCTGTTCGAGCATGTGCTGGCAAGGGAAGGCCGCGAACTCAATATCCTGGGCGCCACCTCGGGCGACACCGGATCGGCGGCCGAGTACGCCATGCGCGGCAAGAAGGGCGTACGGGTTTTCATGCTCTCGCCGCATGGGCGCATGAGCCCGTTCCAGACGGCGCAGATGTTTTCGCTTCAGGACCCGAACATCTTCAATCTGGCCATCGACGGGGTTTTCGACGACTGCCAGGACATCGTCAAGGCGGTCTCGAACGACGCCGATTTCAAGGCCAGGTACAGGATCGGTGCGGTCAATTCGATCAACTGGGCGCGCGTGCTCGCGCAAGTGGTGTACTACTTCAAGGGGTACTTTGCCGCCACCCGCGGCAATGACGAGACGGTATCCTTCGCAGTGCCGTCGGGGAACTTCGGCAACATCTACGCTGGCCATGTGGCGCGCATGATGGGGTTGCCGATCCGGCGGCTGGTGCTCGCGACCAACGAAAACAACGTCCTCGACGAGTTCTTCCGCACCGGCGTCTATCGTGTCCGCTCGGGCGACGAGACGCGCCAGACGTCGAGCCCGTCGATGGACATCTCGAAGGCCTCCAATTTCGAGCGCTTCATTTTCGACCTGACGGGCCGTGACGGCGCGACGGTTCGCGAATTGTGGTCCGCTATCGATCAGCACGGCAGGTTCGACCTCAACGGCACTGCGTTGATGCCGGGGGTCGCGCAATACGGATTCGTATCCGGCTACAGCACGCATGTCGACCGAATCGCCACGATTCGCGCCATCCACGCGAAATATGGCCGCATCGTCGATACCCATACCGCCGACGGACTCACTGTCGCGATGCGCTATCGTGAACCTGGCATTCCCATGGTGGTGCTGGAGACCGCACTGCCAGCGAAATTCGAGGACACCATCATCGAGGCGCTCGGCATCAAGCCGCCCCGTCCGCCGGGGTTTGAAGGCATCGAAAACCTGCCGCGCCGGTTTGAGGTGATGCCGGCTTCGGTCGAACGCGTCAAGGCCTTTGTCGCCGGGCACGTCCGGTGAACAAGCAGGTGTTCGGTTTTGCGGGCTTTTCCGGCTCGGGCAAGACCACCCTCATAGAGCAACTCATTCCGCGGCTGGTGGCGGCCGGCTTGCGAGTGTCGCTGATCAAGCACGCGCACCATGCCTTCGATATCGACAAACCGGGCAAGGATTCCTATCGTCACCGCGAAGCAGGCTGCACCGAAGTGCTGGTGACCTCCGACCGGCGCTGGGTCATGATGCACGAATTGCGTGACGAGGCCGAACCCAGCCTTGAAGAGCAGGTGGCGCGCTTTTCGCCCTGCGATCTCGTTCTGGTCGAGGGGTTCAAGCGCGCCGTGATTCCCAAACTCGAGGTGCATCGCCCGTCGCACGGGCGAGCGTTGCTGCATCCAGGGGATCCCAACATCGTGGCCGTCGCGAGCGACGCCCCGGTCGCCACCCGCCTTCCGGTGCTCGACATCAATGACTCGGCGGCGATCGCCGAATTTATAATGCGGCACCTGCGCCTTGCGGCGCGCTGATCAGAGCAAAATGAATCGACCGGCAATGCTATCCATGGACGATGCGCTGGCTGAACTTCTGGCGCAGGCGCAGCCGCTCGGCGGCCAGGAAGACATCGCTACGCTGGATGCCCATGCCAGGGTGCTCGCCGGCGCTGTGACCTCCACCCTCGACGTCCCGCCGGCCGACAACACGTCCATGGACGGCTACGCGATGCGCGCGGCCGATGTGCCGGCGCCGGGCACCCGCCTGCCGGTTTCACAGCGCGTACCGGCCGGTCATGTGCCCGCCCCGCTCGAGCCCGGCACCGCCGCGCGCATATTCACCGGCGCCATGATTCCGCCAGGTGCGGACGCGGTGGTGATGCAGGAGCAATGCGCGGCGGAAGGCGAGAACGTGCAGGTCAACCATGCACCGCGTGCGGGTGAATGGGTGCGCAAGGCGGGCGAGGACATACGCGCCGGCGCCGAGATCCTCCCGGCGGGCACGCGGCTCACGCCGCAGGCCCTGGGTCTTGCCGCATCCGTCGGGCGTGCCCGCCTGCCGGTTGTGCGCGAATTGCGCGTGGCGGTGTTCTTCACAGGGGACGAACTCGCCATGCCCGGCGAGCCGCTCAAGCCCGGGGCGATCTACAACTCCAACCGGTTCGTCTTGCGCGCTCTGGTCGAAGGCCTGGGATGCCGCTTGACCGATTTCGGCATCGTCCGCGATACGCTCGAGGAAACCCGCCGCGTCCTGCGCGAGGCCGCGCGCGAGCACGACCTCATCATCACCACCGGGGGCGTATCGGTCGGCGAAGAGGACCACGTCCGGCCCGCAGTCCAAGCGGAGGGGGAAATCCGGCTTTGGCAGATCGCCATCAAGCCGGGCAAGCCGCTGGCCTATGGCCGCGTGCGCAATGGCCGCGACGGACACGCGGACTTCATCGGTTTGCCGGGCAACCCGGTCTCCGGTTTCGTGACCTTCCTCCTGTTTGTGCGTCCCTTCATCCTCAAGCGGCAGGGCGTAGGGGCACTGGCCCCTGTCGCACTCGAGATGCGCGCCGATTTCGACTGGGTCAAGCCTGACAGGCGGCGGGAATTCCTGCGCGCGCGCATCAACGCGACCGGCGGTCTCGATCTTTATCCCAATCAGAGTTCGGGTGTGCTGACCTCTACGGTGTGGGGCGATGGTCTTGTCGACAATCCGCCGGCCAAGCCGATCGCCCGGGGCGACATGGTGCGATTCCTGCCTTTTTCCGCGCTCATGGCCTGACATGGCGAAGCTTCTCTATTTTGCAGGCTTGCGCGAGGCCCTGGGTGCGTCCGGCGAAAGCATCGCCCTGCCGGCAGGCATCGATACCGTCGGCAGGTTGCGCGCGTATCTGGCCGCGCGCGGCGGCGCATGGACCGAACAGTTCGCCCCGGAGCGCAACCTGCGCGCAGCGGTGAACCAGGAGATGGCCACCCTGGAAACCGCGGTCGGCGAAGGCGACGAGGTCGCGTTCTTCCCGCCAGTGACGGGGGGCTGAAGACCAATGCCCGTTCGCGTACAGACCGCGGATTTTGATCTTTCAAGCGAAGTGGCGCGGCTGCGCGCGGCGCAGGGGGTGCTGGCGGCGCAGATCGGTGCCATCGCCACTTTCGTCGGAACGGTGCGCGACGTCAACGAAAACCGGGGTATCAGCAGCAAGGTTGCGGCGCTCACGCTTGAGCACTATCCCGGCATGACCGAGCGGGCGTTAGAGGCCATTGTCGACCAAGCCAAGGCCCGCTGGAACATCATTGACGCCCTGGTGGTGCACAGGGTGGGTCCGCTCGAGCCGCAGGACCAGATTGTGCTCGTGGCCACCGTGGGCGGCCATCGTGGCGAAGCTTTCGCCGCCTGCGAGTTCATCATGGACTATCTCAAGACCCGGGCCCCCTTCTGGAAAAAGGAGCGGACTGCGCAGGGCGAGCACTGGGTCGATGCCCGGGAAACCGATGACGTCGCGGCGGCCAAGTGGGCCGTCGGCGCGCCCGGCGCGGCCTCCGGCAAGGGTCCATAGGTTGAACGGCATCGGGTTCCTGGCGGTGGGCGTTGGGGCCGCACTGGGTGCCTGGGCGCGCTGGCTGCTCGCCGCATTTCTCAACGTGCTGTACCCCGCCCTGCCGCCTGGCACCCTGGCCGCCAACCTGATCGGTGGCTATCTGGTGGGTCTGGCGGTGGCGTTTTTTGGCGCCCACACCGAGTTGAGTCCCGCATGGCGATTGTTCGCCGTCACCGGCTTCCTCGGCGGCCTGACCACGTTTTCCACTTTTTCGGCCGAGAACGTCGCGCTGCTGCAGGAGGCGCGCCTCGGCGAGGCGCTGGCCCACGGCGCAGTCCATCTGGCCGGCTCCCTCCTCGCCACCCTCGCCGGCATCGCCACCTGGCGCTGGCTGAGCGCCTGAGCACACCGACGCAGGGTGGTCATTCGGCGGCCTTGAGCATCGCGTAACGCGCGTTGATGTTGCCGACCCGGTCGAGCAGCACGGACATGCAGGCCTTGTTGAACTCGGCCTGGACCGCGTCGGTGGCCGAGCGCATGGCCTGCGCCTTGAGCTCGATGACTTCGGTGCGCGCATGGGCGGTCACCGTGGTGCTGCGCTTGGCCGACGGGTCCCGGAAATACAGCATCTCGCCGAAGCAGCCGCCCGGCCTGACGCTGGACACGCGCTGACCGCGGATGGAAATGTCCACTTCACCCGCGATCAGTACGTACAACGCGTCGCCGATTTCGCCCTCGCGGATGAGCACCTCGCCGGCCTTGGGCCTGCGCCAGGTGCTGATGCGGACGATCTCCCACAGCTCGGCGTCGCTGAAACCGGAGAAGAAAGCGACCCCGCGCAGGGACTGGAACTGCTCCGAATCCGAGGCCGGCAGGCCTTCGGCACGCAGCTGGGCAAAAGCCTGCGTGAGGTCGCGCCCGAATTCGGCCCAGGTCTGATAGCGCGATTCGCGGCTCTTGGCCAGCGCGCGCATGATGATCCCGTCCAACGCCGGCGGCAGATTGGGACGCAGGTCCGACGGGCGTGGCGGCTCCGTGTGCAGGATCGCGTAGGCCAGGCCCATCTGGTGGCCGGCGGTGAACGGCAGCCTGCCGGTCAGGAGCCGGTACATCACCACGCCCAGCGAGAATATGTCGCTCTGGTGCGTCAGCGTTTCGTTGCGGATCTGTTCCGGCGACATGTACGCCGGCGAGCCGATCACGGCGTCGCTGGTGCCGCTCAGCGTACGCGTGGCTTCGCCGCTTTTTTTTGCCAGCAGCGCGGCGCCGAAATCGGAGATCTTGATATCCCCGCTTTCGGTCAGCAGGATGTTGCCGGGCTTGATGTCGCGATGGATCACGCCTTCGCGCATCGCCAGCTCGAGCGCCCGCGCGCACTTGAAGATGATTTCGACCACCCGTTCGAGCGGCAGTAGCGTGCGCACATCGGTATGGGCATCGAGCGTGCCGCCGGCCACGTACTCCATGACGACATAGGATAGCTGCGCCTCGCTGGCGGCATCGTAGATTTCGACGATGTGCGGATGGGTCAACCTTCCCACCAGGCCGGCCTCCGCGATGAAGGCCTTGCGCCGCATTGAACGGCCGCGTTGTTCCGATTCGGGCTCATCGGCGAAATCGAAGACCTTGATCGCCACCTCGCGTCCGGAGAAGCCGTCGCGCCCGAGGTAAACGCGCGAGGTCGCGCCGCGCCCGATCTCGCGCACGATGTCGTATTTGCCTATGCGTTCCAGCGCCGGGATCATCGGACTAGTTGAGCATCCGTCGAGAGCGCTCCGGCAAAGCGTCCGACTCCGGCGCGGCGGCCTGGCTGGCGGCCAGCATGGGCAGATCCCAGTCCGCGCCGCGCACCGCGGACTCGATCAGGCGGCAAAAGGAATGCATCAGACGGTCGTCAAGCCCGAGTTCGATACCGCGGCCGACCTGCGGGTCCAGGGTTAAGCGATACGCGCCGGGACGTTCTATGCTTACCTGGGCACGCGTTGCTACGAAAGGGGTTTCGCCAAGCGGGAAGCGGCGCGGCGCATGCGCGCTCGGTTCCTGGAACGGCGTCTTGAAATCCGATTCCGCGAGCGCCTTTTCCCGTTCGAAAGCGGCGACTTCGCGGCGCGCCACCGGCGTCGGGCTCTTGACCGTAGCGGAGACTTCGGCGGTCTTGGTCAGTTCCGGCCACAGGAGGCGCAAGAAGCGGCGCGTCATGAACAAGCGGAATTCCTCCCCCGCGGTGGTCGTCAGCCGTAGGCGCAACCGGTCTTCGGCCGGATCGAAGCTGATTTGGAGCTGGTGGATCTGCATGGGGCTCTCAGGCGCGCTGGTCAATCCGCAAGTCGATCTATCGTAGCAGCTTGCGGCATGCAGGCGTAGCGCGAACAACCGGACCGCTTTTGCCGCGAATTGACCCAAATCAACCCCCGGGCGCGCCAAAGGACTTGAATTCCGGCCGAAGTTCCCAATTTTTGCCGCAATCAACTCTTTTCGAAGGCATCACCATGCGCGCCGACAAGCTCACGACGAAATTCCAGCAAGCCCTGAGCGATGCCCAAAGCATCGCCAATGGCGGCGACAACCAGTTCATCGAACCGCAGCACCTTCTGCTGGCGATGCTCAATCAGGAAGACGGCGCGGTGTCCTCGCTGCTGGCGCGCGCCGGCGCGCAGGTGCCGAGGCTCAAGGCGGAATTGACGCGTGCGGTCGAGGGCATGCCCAAGGTGCAGGGGCACGGTGGAGACGTGCAGGTTTCGCGCGCGCTTTCGCAGCTGCTCAACCTGACCGACCGCGAGGCGCAGAAGCGCGGCGACGAGTTCATCGCCTCGGAAATGTTCCTCCTCGCCGCCGTGG
>CANGUJ010000080.1 GCA_947456845.1 Burkholderiales bacterium
TGAATCATAACATCGAGGTCCGGCGCCACTCGCGGGACTGCGCAGCAAGAGGAACGTCAGGCCGGCCATGCATCCCGGCAGGGCGCCCGACCACCAAGGCATGACACCCAACCACCCCTCTCCGCCCCTGGTGCTGACATTCGCCGGTGCCGACCCTACCGGCGGGGCGGGAATCCAGGCCGATCTGATGACCATCGCCAGCCTGGGATGCCACCCGCTGTCGGTCATCACCGCCGTGACGGTGCAGGACAGCCAGCGCGTGCACGCCGTCATGCCAGTCGATGCCGACTGGCTGGAGGACCAGGCCCGGCAGGTCCTTGAGGACATGACGGTGTCGGCCTTCAAAGTCGGGCTGATCGGAAGCGTCGAGAACGTCGCCGCCATCGCCGAGGTGGTGTCGGACTATCCCGACATCCCGCTGGTGCTCGACCCGGTTCTGGCTGCGGGAAACGGCGATGACCTGGCTGGCGAGGAAATCATCGCCGCCATACGGGAATTGCTCATTCCCCAGACGACGGTGCTGACGCCGAACAGCTTGGAGGCGCGGCGGCTCGCCGCCCCGGACCTGGGCGACGATGAACATCCGCTAACTGATTGCGCCGTCCGCCTGCTGGCCCTGGGAAGCGAATACGTGCTTGTCACCGGCACCCATGAGAACACTTCGCAGGTGGTCAACTGGCTTTACGGCCCGGTCGCCGACGGCAGCCTTGACGAAGATGCGTTGCAGGCCGACAGCAAAGAGCGCGTCGCCGTCGGTCTGGTGCGCAGTGACGCCTGGACCCGGCTCTCGGGCAGTTTTCACGGTTCCGGATGCACCCTGGCTGCGGCCCTGGCGGCGATGCTGGCCAACGGCCAGGATGTGCCTGCAGCGGCGCGCGAAGCCCAGGAGTACACCTGGAACACCCTCAAGCACGCCTTTCGTCCGGGCATGGGGCAATTCATTCCCGATCGCTTTTTCTGGGCGCGCGGCGGGGACGGCTCATGAGCCTGCCCGAAATCGCCGGCCTCTACGCGATCACCCCCGACCTTACCGACACCGCGCAACTCCTTACCGCCTGCGGCCAGGCGCTCTCCGGCGGCGCGCGCGTCCTGCAGTACCGCAACAAGAAGGCCGGGCGCGCGCTGCGCCTCGAACATGCCCTGGGGCTGTCGGCGATCTGTCGCAAGGCCGGCGTCACCTTCATCATCAACGACGACGTCGACCTCGCGCTCGAAGTCGACGCCGACGGCGTCCACCTCGGACGCGAAGACGGCAACCTCGCAGCCGCGCGCCGGCGCATCGGCCACGGCAAGCGCCTGGGCGCATCCTGCTATGACCGCTTGGCCCTCGCAGAGGCCGCCGCCGAGGCCGGCGCCGACCACATCGCCTTCGGCAGCATGTTCCCTTCCGCCACCAAACCCGGCGCGGTCCGCGCGAGCCCGGGTCTGTTCGGCCAAGCGCGTGGACTTGGGCTGCCGATGGTCGCCATCGGCGGCATCAATGCGGAAAACGCCGGCACGCTTATCGCCGCCGGCGCCGACGCGATCGCCGTGATCGGCGCGCTTTTCGAGGCCGGCGACATCGAGACCAGGGCGCGCGATCTCGCCGCGCTCTTCATCACAACCTGACCAACCCCACTCCCTTGGTGACGCTTCCATGACCAGCAACAACGATACCCTGTTCGCACGTGCCCAGGCCGTGATTCCCGGAGGCGTGAACTCGCCCGTCCGCGCCTTTCGATCGGTGGGCGGCACGCCGCGCTTCATCACCCGCGGCGAAGGCCCCTTCGTGTGGGACGCGGACGGCAAGCGCTATGTCGATTACATCGGCTCCTGGGGCCCGCTGATCCTCGGCCATTCGCATCCGGCGGTCACCAGCGCGGTGCAGGCAGCGGTCGCGCGCGGCTTGTCCTTCGGCATGCCGACCGAAGGTGAGATCGAAATCGCTGAAATCGTCTGCCAGCTCGTGCCCTCGATGGAGCGCGTGCGCTTCACTAGCTCCGGAACCGAGGCGGCGATGACAGCCATAAGGCTGGCACGCGGGGCCACCGGTCGCGCCCTGATCGTGAAGTTCGAAGGTTGCTATCACGGCCATGCCGACGCCCTGCTGGTCAAGGCGGGCTCCGGCCTGCTGACCCATGGAAACCCGTCCTCGGCGGGCGTACCGCCGGAAGTCACCCAGCACACCCTGGTACTGGACTACAACAATACCGAGCAACTCGAAGACGCCTTCCGCACCCACGGCGACCGGATCGCGGCGGTGATGGTTGAACCGGTCGCCGGCAACATGAACCTGGTGCCGGGCGACGCCCGTTTCCTCCAGACCATGCGCGCGCTGTGCAGCAAGCATGGCGCGATCCTGGTGTTCGACGAGGTCATGAGCGGCTTCCGGGTCGCCCTGGGCGGCGCGCAAAGCCTGTACGGCATCGTGCCGGACGTCACCGTGCTGGGCAAGGTGATCGGCGGCGGACTGCCGGTGGCCGCGCTGGGGGGCAAGCGCGAAGTCATGGAGCATCTGTCTCCGCTGGGCGCGGTTTATCAGGCGGGCACCCTGTCGGGTAACCCGGTGGCCGTAGCCAGCGGCCTCGCGACGCTCGCGGAAATCCGCAAGCCCGGCTTCTACGAGAAGCTCGGCGCAACCACCGCCGACTTCGCCGCCCGCCTGAGCGCAGCCGCCACGAGCGCGGGAGTGCCGTTTTGCGCCGCCGCCGTGGGGGGCATGTTCGGCCTGTTCGCCTCGCCGACGCCGCCTGCAAATTACGCCGAGGTGATGCAGGCCGACAAGCCTTTGTTCAACCGGTTCTTCCACATGATGCTGGAAGCCGGTGTGCATTTCGCGCCTTCGGCCTACGAGGCGGGCTTTGTTTCAGCCGCGCACGACGCCGCCGCCATTGACTACACCATCGACGCCGCGGCACGCGCGTTCGCCGCCCTGAAATCCTGAAACATTCACCCCGCCAACCGGCCACGCGCCGTCACCAAAGGACCCAGACCATGGCTGAAATCAGCATCCTCAACCCGCAGTCCCTCGGCAAACCCCTCGGGCAGTATTCGCAGATCACCCGCGTGAAGGCCTCCGAGTTCCTGTTCATCGCCGGCCAACTGTCGGCGGACCGCGAAGGCAACGTCATCGGCCGCGACGATTTCGACGCCCAGTGCGTGCAGGTGTTTGCGAACCTGGAAGCCGCGCTTGCCTCGCAGGGCGCGGGCTGGAAGAACATCGTGCAGTTCACCACCTACCTGGTGCACTCGCAGGACATTCCGAAATTCATGACCTACCGGTTGCGCGAATTCCCGAAATTCTTTCCGGACGGCGCCTACCCGCCCAATACGCTGCTGATGGTCGACCGCCTCGTGCAGGAGCCCTTCCTGGTGGAGGTGCAGGTGATCGCCGCCCTATAGCAGGAAGAAGCTCGCCAGCCCGAGGAAGATGAAGAACCCCATCGTATCGGTGGCGAAGGTCAGCAGCACCGAGGACCCGACAGCGGGGTCGCGGCCGAATCGGTGGCGCACCAGCGGGACCAGCATGCCCACGGTGGTACCCACCAGCAGGTTGAGCATCATGGCCGCCATCATGACCAGCCCCAATCCGGGGAGCTTCGAAATGGCGTAGGCGAACACGCCGGCAATCAGCCCGCCGCCGGTGCCGATCAACAGGCCCGTGGCCACCTCCTTGGTGATCAACCGCCTGACATTGGCCCTGGTGATCTGCCCGAGCGCCAGAGCGCGGATGATGAGCGTCATGGTCTGGTTCCCGGAATTGCCGCCGATGCCGGCGACGATCGACATCAGGAAGGCGAGCATGACGATCTGGCTCACCGTGCCTTCGAAACGCGACGCGACATAGCTTGCCACCCCCGCGGTGGCAAGATTGAGCAGCAGCCAGGGCGCGCGGTTCTGCACCGACCGCGACACCGGCGCGAAGATGTCCTCCTCTTCGCGCAGGCCGGCCTTGGACAGCAACTCCTCCTCCTGCGCCTCGCGGATGTAGTCGACCACCTCGTTGACCGTCACCCGGCCGACCAGCTTGCTGTCTTCGTCGACCACCGGCGCGGACACCAGATCGTATCGCTCGAAGGCCTGGGCGGCATCCGCGGCCTTGTCCCACGGGTTGAGCGTGAGCATGTCCGATGTCATCACCGCCGACACTAGCGCGTCGGCATCGGTGACCAGGATGCGGGTGATCGGCAACACGCCCTTGAGGACCTCCTCGCGGTCGACCACGAACACCTGGTCGGTATGGTCGGGCAGTTCGTCGAATATCCGCAGGTAGCGCAGCACCACCTCGAGGGTCACGTCCTCGCGCACGGTGACCATCTCGAAATCCATCAGGGCGCCGACGGCATCATCCGGATAGGACATGGCCGAACGCAGCTGCTCGCGTTCCTCCTGGGTGAGGCCCTCGCGTACCTCCTGGATCACCTCCGCCGGAAGATCGTCGGCGATGTCGGCCAGTTCGTCGGTGTCGAGGGTCTCGGCCGCCGCCACCAGCGAGGCGCGGTCCATGTTCTCGATCAGGGTCTCGCGAACCGCGTCGGACACCTCGACCAGGATCTCGCCATCGCGCTCGGCGGACTTGATCAGGTCCCAGATGGCGATGCGATCCTCGCGCGGCAACGCCTCAAGAATGTAGGCCACATCCGCGGGGTGCAGCTCGTCCAGTCGGGCGGCGAGCTGGGCGTTGTTCTGCCGGTACACCAGGTTTTCCACCAGCTCATGCTTGTCCATGACCTGGTTGTGGACAACCGTCTCGACCAGGCGGGCGCGCCGCAACAGCTCCTGAATCTCGATCAACGCCTCCTGGGCCTGGTCGGGCTCCATCGGCTCCGGGCGCGGCCGCGCCGCGGGCTTGGAGCCTGCGACGGACGCGCCGGTGCCCGCCTCGCCGTCAGCGGGCTTGTCGGGTCTTGGAGGGCGCGGATTGTTCATTGCAGGTTTTTCCGGGGCGCCACGATTCTAGGCGCAATGGCCGGCCGCGAACACCTCCGGTCCGACAATTTCCCGCGCTTGCGGCCTTGTTTCAGGGCGCCTCGACCTGTCGCATGCGCGCCTGTATGACCTGCGCGCGCCGCGCCAGATAGGTCGACCCACGATTGAGGTCGTAGTACCGGGGGCGCGGCAGCATTGCCGCCAACCGCGCCGCCTGTTCGGCCGACAGCTGGGCGGCGGAAATGCCGTAATAGTGGCGCGCCGCCGCCTCGGCGCCGAAAACGCCGTTGCCCCACTCGACGACATTGAGGTAGATCTCCAGGATGCGCGCCTTGTCCATGCGCTGCTCCAGCATCCAGGTGATGATCGCCTCCTGGGCCTTGCGCACATAGCTTCGCTCACCGGACAGGAACAGGTTTTTCGCCAGTTGCTGGGTGATGGTCGATCCGCCCGACACCACCTTGCCCTTCTTGCGGTTCTTCTCGAACGCCTGTTCGATGCCCTTCCAGTCGAAGCCCTCGTGATCGACGAAGGCGGTGTCCTCGGCTGCGATGACGGCCAGCTTGAGGTTCATGGAAATGCGCGCGTAGGGCACCCACGCATGTCTGAGCACTGCCGCGGCATCCTTTTGCCGGAGCGCATCCAGACGCGCATCCATGAAGCTGGTCGATGCGGGGTTGTGGTCCTCCCACCACCAGATGCGCGCGTAGATCGATGCCTGATACAAGAGAAACAGCGCGAGCACGATCGCAGCCGCCCAGGCCGCGACCCGCATCGTCGCCTTGATGAAGCGCGCCATGTCAGGCGTCGGCAAATCCCGCGGGCGGCAGGTGGACCTGCGCGAACTGCGCCGCCGGCAGGGGCCTGCCGCACAGGTAGCCCTGCACGTCGTCGCACCCCTGCTGGCGCAGAAACGCCAACTGCTCCGCGCGTTCCACCCCTTCGGCCAGCACGCGCAACCCGAGCGCCCGGCCCAGTTGGATGATCGCCGTGGCTATGGCGGCCTGGTCGCCGGCACAAACATCGGCGATGAACGACTGGTCGATCTTGAGTTTGTCGATCGGATAGCGCTTCAGGTACGACAGCGAAGAATATCCGGTGCCGAAGTCATCGACCGCGATGGCCACCCCAAGCCGGCGCAGGGCGCCCAGCTTGTCCGAGGTGGCGCTGTTGTCCACCAGGCAGCTCTCGGTGAGCTCGAGTTCGAGATCCGCGGCGGCGATTCCCGTTTCGCTGATGACCTGCGCGACTTCGCCCACCAGCGCCTCGCGGCGGAATTGGAGGCCGGATACGTTGATTCCCATTCTCGGGACCGCGTAACCCAGGTCGCGCCAGGCGCGCACCTGGCGGCATGCCTCATGCATCACCCAGCGGCCGATCGGAATGATCATGCCGCGCGCTTCGGCGAACGGAATGAATTCCGCCGGCGCCAGCAGCCCGTGCTGCGGATGGCGCCAGCGCACCAGCGCCTCGATGCCGCTCAGCCGGCCGCCCTCGACCGCGAACTGCGGCTGGTAATGCATCACGAATTCGCCGTTTGCGGTCGCCGCGCGCAGCGTCGATTCCTTGGCCAGGGCCAGGTCCGCCCCCTCAGAAAGACTCGGCGAATAGAACTGGAAGCCCGCGCGCCCGCTATCCTTGGCGCGATACATCGCGCTGTCGGCTGCGCGGATCAATTCGTCCACCTCGTTGCCGTCACGCGGAAAAAGGCTGATGCCGATTGACGGGGTGACATAGATCTGCCGGCCTCCAAGCGCGAGCGGTGCGGAGATCACCGACAGCAGCTTGTTGGCGACCCGGGTGGCATCGCCCGGCGCGCCCAGATCGCCCAGCGCGATAAGGAACTCGTCGCCGCCGAAGCGCGCCACGATGTCCGCGTCGCGCAGCGCCCCCTTGATGCGACCGGCCACCTCCTTGAGCAACTCGTCGCCGGCCTGGTGCCCAAGTGAATCGTTGACGGTCTTGAAATTGTCCAGATCGATGAACAGGATGGCGGCGACAACTTCGCGGCGCCGCGCCAGCGCCAGCATGCCCTCCAGCCGTTCGGCCAGAAAAGAACGGTTGGGCAGACCGGTCAGCGCATCGTGGCGGGCCAGGTATTCGATGCGCGCCTCGGCGCGCCTGCGCTCGGTGATGTCACGCAACACGACCAGGCGGTGGTTCTGGCCGTCACGATGGATGGTCCGGGCGATGATTTCAGCCGGCACCCGGTGCCCGTCACGGTGCAGCACCTCGCACTCAAACAGAAACTCGGACGCCGAACGCATGTAATCGAAGACGCGCTCGCGCGCATCGGCGGGCACGAAATCAAGCGTATGGCGGCCTATCATTTCGTCGCGCACGTGTCCCAGGATGGACAGCACCGCGTCGTTGACGTCACTGATGACACCATGCTGGTGAAAGACCATGCCCTCGGTGGTCGCGGTCGCGAACTTGCGCAGGCGCTCCTCGCTTTCGCGCAGCGCCTGCTCAACCCGAAAATGCCGGGTGATGTCGGTGATCAGCACGAACGCGCCGATCTGCGCCCCCGCCGTCGAGAAGTGCGGGATCAGGTTGACTTCGATCTGCCGCCTGTCGCCGCAGGGCAGTTCCAGCGCGCGCGAGTAGGTGACCCGCTCGCCCCCCAGCACGCGCAACACATGCGGTTCGATGGCCTGCCAGGCCTGCGCCCCGATAACCTCTTCGGTCGTGCGCCCGACGATGGAATCGACCGTCCAGCCGTTGGAATCCGCGTATTGCCGATTGGCGAACAGGCACTTCTGCGTGGCGCTGTCGAAATAGGCGATCGATACCGGCACGCTGTCGGCCAGGGTCCGCAGCAAGCTGTCGCTCGCGCGCCGCTCGTGCGTTCCCGCCTGCTGTCCCGCAGGAATGTCAGGGGACATGCTGAGTGCCGGCGGAGCGGCCGCCCGCGCTTTCAGTTCGAGCCTTCGACACTGAGCGCGTCCTCGCGGGCGAACGTCCAGGTCATGGTGAGATCGAGCACGCCGTAGCGCGCGATCATGGCCTGGGAAAAGCGCCCGTAGGGCCCGGCGGTGCGGACGATCCGGCGCGCCGCCTCGTCGACCTCGCGGTTGCCCGAGGAGCGGTCGATTTCGATTTTCTCTATACGGCCGTCCGCAAACAGGGAAACGGTCATGACGAGGCGGTAGCGCCGTCCCTTGGCCGCCTCGGGATAGTTGTGGTTGCCGTAGCGCTCGACCTTGTCCGCCCATTGCTTGAAATACATGGCATATTCGACCTCTTGGGTCGACGGCGTGATCTGGCCGCGCTTGGGGCGCGCATTCTGCTCCTCGATGGTGCGGTTGATCTCCGCCTCGCGGCGCAGGATCGCCTGCATGTTGGCATACAGGTCCGCGCCGGTTTTCTGCGGGGTGCTCGGCTGCGGCTCCGGCTGCGCTTCGGGACGCGCGTCGGTCGGCGGGGTTTTCGCGCTGCTGTTGCGCAAGGAGGTCAGGAGTTTCTTTTGCTCGTCTTCGAGCTGCTGCACGCGCGCGGCCGCCGCACGCAGTTCTTCGCCGTCCTGCGACCTGCGGCTCTTGGGCAAAAAGGATTTCGCGCGCCCGGCCTGCGCCTCGCCACCGCCATCGAGATTGGCCTGCGCCAGCGCTTCGGCCTTGACGGGTTTCTGGTCATGTTTCGCGTTGACGAGGATGACATCGAGCTTGTTCTCGACCGGACGCATGCGGAACATGCCGGGCGGGGTGAACTGAACCGCAAGCACACCCGCATGCGCCGCAGTCGACACCAGCACCGCAAACGCCAGAATACGCCGTGAAGAATCCAGCTTGCGCCACCACGCTGGCGCGGGAAACCTGCTGAAAAACGCGTCGGCAACGCTCACAAAATTGGGGGGTCGGGCTGGCGCAGAACGCCTCCGTGCACATGACCGATGACTGCGAAAGCGGGATTTTAATCGCTATTACCGCTGGTTTCCTCATCTTCATCCGAAATTTGTCCCGCTGGCGGCGCGCTTTCGCCGGCAAAAAGCAAATCGGCCGACAGTTGCCACAAATCGATACCCCGCACCCGCACCAGAACCTGGGTACCGGCCGGCAGCTCAGGCATCCCGGCGGCCGCAGCGGTCAGCGGAATGGCCTCCAGCCGGACGGATCCATCCCGCGTCACCCCCCCCGCCAAGGTCGATTGCGCGCCAACGAAGCCCTCTTGCTCGAGCCAGCGCAGGCACCAGAATCGCTCCAGCGACGACTGGAAATCAGCGTAGGCGGTGTAGGCTGCGTCGAAGGCGGCGATGGACCCGAGAAGCATTTCGGAATTCGCGGCAAAGGGCGGCCGTGCCCCAGCCAGGACGGCCACCAGTTGCCACTGATTGACCAAGTCAACATAGCGGCGCAGCGGCGAACTCGACCAGGCGTAGTGCGACACGCCCAGGCCGATATGCCGCGCCGGTACGGAGGTCATGCGCACCTTGCCGGCCGGGCCGACGCCGGTCTTGACGCGGTAGATGCCGGCCGCGCCGCGGTCGGCCAGCAGGCGGCCCCAGGTGCTGTTGGCGTAGATCATCAACTCGGAGACGATGCGGTCCAGCGGCGCCCCGCGCTTGCGCTCGCTGATTTGAACGCGCGCCGCTTCGACCCGGCCGCCCGCCTGCGGCCAGTCGATGTTGAAGTTGTAGTCGCGGAAATTGAGGTTGTTGGCGGGTTTGCCGCGGTCGGCCTCGAGTCGTTTCGCCAGGCGCCACAGGATGGCAAGCTCCTTCGCGAACGCATAGTCGCCGCCGCCGGCATCGAGCGACTCCGCGCTCACCACCGGATCGAGTTCGTGGTGTCGCAGGTTGGCGGCGATCCGGATCGACTCTACCTTGGACTCGACCGCGGCAATGGCCATATCGGCGGGCTCGACCTCGATGTAGAGCGAGACGCACGGTGCGATGCCGTCCGCCTTGAGGGTGAAGGCTTCGACCAGCGCATCCGGCAACATGGTGATCTTGTCGCCGGGCATGTAGACGGTGGACATGCGGGCGCGCGCAATCGCATCCTCGGCGCTCTCGGGCGAAAATCCGAGCGACGGCGCGGCGATGTGGATGCCGATGCGCAGGCGGCCCGCGCTGCCCGGCCCGACCGAAAACGCGTCGTCGATCTCGGTGGTGCTGGCATCATCGATCGAGAACCCCTGCACACCCGCCAGAGGGAGATCGCCCGGTACCCTGGCCGGCGCATGCGCCGGAAAGCCGGTCCCGCGCGGAAAGTGTTCGAAGACGAAACGGCCTTGGAAATAGTCGTACGGCCCGTCGAGCGCGCCGGCGCGATGCAGCAGGCGCGGTGCAGACATTCCGGTGGCAGCACACGCGGACTCGAGCGCCTTGTATCCGACCGACTGCTTGTCGGGCTTGTAGAGCAGCAACTTCGCCTCGGGTCGCAGGGCCTCGGGCAAGGCGAAGCGAGCCAGTTCATCGGCGTATTGCGCCGTCAGCTCGGCCTCGCGTTTCTTGCGCTCCACCGAGGCCAGCGCCGCCTTGAGCGACTCTCCCGGCGCCGGCTTGTAGCGGCCGCGCCCCTTCTTGTAGAAGTACATCGGCGCGCCGTGCAGGCGGGTGATGAGCGCCGCCGCCTCCACCGCGCTCGGTGCACGTCCAAAATACTCCGAGGCGAGGTCGGAAAAACCGAACTCGTCCTTGGGCGCCACCTCCCACAGGAAGTCCACGTCGATCGCACCGGCCTGCTGCTCCACTTCGGCCAGGAAGGCCCCCAACCCGGGGCTGGTGAAGCGCAGCAGGATAGCCGACGACTTGATCTTGGAACGCTTGCCGTGCGCCGCCTCCACCTGGCAGGACGCCTCGCCCTCGGACATCACGGCAGCGACCTTGAAGCCGCCGTCTTCCTCGTAGAACACATTCACTGGGATGGTTTTCCTGCGCCGGCGGCCCGAGCGGCCGACGCGGTTCGGCACGCTGCCTAGGGTTTCACCTTGGCCGGCGAGCGATGGGGACAGGTTAAAATCAGCGCCCGGATTATAGCGGCGCCGCACCAACTCTCCGCGCACGTGACATGCGTGCGACAGGCGAGTGCCCGCGCGGTCGCTCCTTTCGTAACCTAATGGCCCCCTGGAGCGCTCCCATGGCAATGGACGTAATCGACTACAAGATCTATGGCTCGGAAATGCAGTTCGTGGAAATCGAACTTGATCCCGACGAAGCCGCCATCGGCGAAGCCGGTTCCATGATGTACATGGAAGACGGCATCGACATGGACACCATTTTCGGCGACGGCTCGGCGCAGCAATCCGGCTTTTTCGGCAAGCTGCTCGGTGCCGGCAAGCGGGTGCTCACCGGCGAATCCCTGTTCACCACCGTCTACACGAACAAGGGTCAGGGCAAGAAAAAAGTGGCGTTCGCCTCACCCTATCCGGGCAAGCTTCTGCCGATGGATCTTTCCAAGCTCGGCGGCTCGCTGATCTGCCAGAAGGATGCCTTCCTGTGCGCGGCCAAGGGGGTTTCGCTGTCGATCGCGTTCCAGAAAAAGCTCGGTGCAGGCTTTTTCGGCGGCGAAGGCTTCATCATGCAGAAACTCGAGGGCGACGGCATGGCGTTCGTGCATGCCGGTGGCACCATGATGAAGCGTGACCTTGCGCCTGGCGAGATGTTGCGCGTCGATACCGGCTGCCTGGTGGCCATGCAGCCGACGGTCGACTACGATATCCAGTTCGTCGGCAAGATCAAGACCGCGCTGTTCGGTGGCGAAGGCGTGTTTTTCGCCACGCTGCGCGGCCCGGGCACGGTGATCATCCAGTCGCTGCCTTTCAACCGCCTGGCATCGCGCATCTTCGCCGCGGCACCCCA
>CANGUJ010000081.1 GCA_947456845.1 Burkholderiales bacterium
CGGCCTCCTCGACCGTGTGCCCGAGCAGGCCAGGCGCCACCTGGTCGCGGAGCGGCGCCTGTCGCAATGGCGCACCGGCGCCATGGTCTGGACGCTCGAGTGCCTGGCGGCGACGCTAGGCGAGGGGCACCACCCGCTCGTCCTGCTCAAGGGCGCCGCCTACATCGGCCAGGACTTGCGCATCGCAGCCGGCCGGCTGCCGTCGGATGTCGACATCCTCGTGCCGCGCGCCAATCTCGAGACCGCCGTGGCGCAACTCAAGCAGGCCGGCTGGAGCGAGCCGGAACTCGACGCGCACGACAGGCGCTATTACTACGAATGGAGCCACGAAGTGCCGCCGATGGGGCACCCCCTGTACGGCATGGAACTCGATCTGCACCACAACATCCTGCCGCCGGTCGCCGCGGTCCGGGTCGATGCGGATGCGCTGCTGCAGGACCTCAGGCCGTCGAAATGGCACAGCTGGCAGGTGCTCGCACCGGTCGACCAGGTGCTGCACAGCGCGGCGCACCTGTTCTTCGATTCGGAGGCGCGCGACCGCATTCGCGACCTGGTCGACCTGGACGGCCTGCTGCGCCATTTTTCCGCCGAGCCCGATTTCTGGGCCCGACTTCCGGACCGCGCGCGCGCGCTTGGGCTGGCCGAGCCGCTGGCGCTGGCGTTCCACTACACGCGGGGATGGCTCGGCACGCCGATTCCGGATGACGTGGTGGCGCAGGTCGCATCCCTCGGGCCAGGGAGGGTGCGCAGGTCCTGGCTGCTGCCGCTGATGGACCGCATCCTCACCCCTGCCGAACCGGATACCCCGTCCCCGGCGTCCCAGGACCTGGCTGCGCTCGCCAACCTGGTTCGCTACCATTGGGGGCGCATGCCGCTGCGTCTGCTCATCCCCCACCTGTGGCACAAACTGCGCGCCAGCCCGGCGGGGTGAGATGCCGCGGCGACACCGTCCCGGGGCCTGCGTGGCGTTTCCGCATGCCCGACTCGCTGCCATCGGCCACGGCGAGCCTCCCTTCCGGCCACTGAACCCATGATCCGCGCCCGCAAGCAAGCGTGAGGCCCCGATGAGTCGACAAAACACCCATTCCCTTGCGGCCCACCGGCACCAGATCCGCTTTTGCACCCAATGCGGCGGAGCGATCCGCCGGCAGCCGCCGCCCGGCGACGGCCGCGACCGCGCCGTATGCTCGGTGTGCGGCGCGATCCAGTACGAGAATCCGAAACTGGTCGTCGGCTGCATCCCCACCTGGGAAGACAAGGTGCTTCTCTGCCGCCGCGCCATCGAGCCCCGTTATGGCTACTGGACCCTGCCCGCGGGCTTCATGGAAAACGGCGAATCCACGGCCGACGGCGCGGCACGGGAAACCGCCGAAGAGGCCGGGGCGCGGGTCCACGACCTGCGCCCGTTCGCGCTGATCGACGTGCCTTACGTGCACCAGACGCACCTCTACTTCACCGCGCGGCTCACCGACCTGGACTACACGCCGGGGGAGGAAAGCCTGGAAGCCCGGCTATTCGCCGAAGCGGACATTCCCTGGGACGACCTCTCGTTTCGCACCGTCATCCTGACCCTCAAGCATTTCTTCGCCGATCGCGCGCGCGGCAGCTTCGGTTTCCATCATGACACCCTGGCCTATCCGCCGCGCCCGTAGGCGGTGCGCACGGGCAGCAGATGCGGCAGCTGACGGGCGAACAGATCGCTCAGAAAATCAACGAACACACGCACCCTGGCCGACAGATGCCGGCTCGGCCAATACAGCGCCGACACCGGCTGCGCGGCCACTTGCCAGTCGGCGAGGATCGCGACCAGCTTGCCCTCGCGCAGCGCCGGCGCCACGCCGGTCTCGAGCAGGTTGACGATGCCGGCGCCGGCGACCGCCAGATCCACCAGCGCCTCCGGATTGTTGAGGTGCAGGGTTCCGGTCGGCGCATGGGCCGTTTGCGCACCATCCCTGGCGAAACTCCATTCGGCCGAACGCCCGAGGCTGGCGGAAAAATAGCCCAGGCAGTTATGCCCGGCCAGGTCCGCGGGCGTCTGCGGCGTTCCAAAGCGCGCCAGGTATTCCGGCGATGCGCAGGTGACGAAGCGGGCCTCGTAGAGGCGCCGCGCGACCATGGACGAGTCGGCCAGGTCCCCCACCCGGACGATCACGTCGACATCCTCCTCGCTCAGGTTGACGAATCGGTCCCCCATGGTCATGACCACGTTCACTCTCGGGTAGCGCCGGCAAAAAGCCGGCAAGGCAGGCGTGACGTACAGGTGACCGAGGCCGGTCGGCATCTCCACCCGCAGCCTGCCCTGCGGTTCGGAGCTGGTGCGCCGCAACGCAGCCTCGGTTTCCTCGATTTCGGCCAGGACGCGGACGCAGCGCTCCAGATAGGCGCGACCATCATCGGTCAGGCTGACCTTTCGTGTCGTCCTGTTGAGCAATCTGGCGCCCAGGCGCAACTCGAGGTTGCGAACCGCGCTGGTGACGCTTGGAGGCGACATGCCCAGCTTGTTGGCGGCCCGCGCAAACCCGCCGGTTTCGGCGACGCGGATAAACACCTGCATCGCATGCAGCTTGTCCATGAAGGATTATTCCATTTTTCGGAATAGTTGATTTTAAACCAGCCTCTTAATTAAACCCAATAGTGTCCGTATATTGCGATGCATCATATTTTTAATCAGCCAGAAAGCGTGCCATGGAACTGATCTCGATTCTTCAAAGCGTGGTTTCCGCCTGTGCGGTGACCGTGGTACTTGCACTCGCCATCGAGGGTGCAACGCCGCGTTGACCACCGGCTTGCCGCGGCTGCCGTCGCTCCCGCGCCGGTGGCCGGTCCTCGGCCATCAATTGCACGGAAAAGCGCGGCCCACTGGCCGCGCTTTTTTTTGTCGTATCCTTCGGGTCCGGGCGCCGAGCAAGGCGCATAACGCTTGGCCTTCCACCTTCCGGGCCCGCCAGTTCCCTTTCAAGATCGATATCCGTCAATGTCTCCCAATTCCCCGCAGCGGCTGCGACGCCGTTTGGTCTTCGGATTCGCGCTCGGCACGACCGCCGCCTCCGCGGGAGCGCAACTCAACCTGGTCGACAGCGAAGGCAAGCCCGTCGGCGCGATGGAAGCGCCCTACATCCCCACCCCCGGGCCGGTCGTGACGGCCATGCTGGACCTGGCCGGCGTTACCGCCAGGGACGTGGTGTACGACCTCGGGTGCGGCGACGGGCGCATCGTGATCACCGCCGCCCGCGAACGTGGTGCGCGTGGCGTCGGCGTGGAGATCGACACCGACCTGGTGGAGCGCGCCAGGGTGGCAGCCCGCCAGGCCGGCGTGGCCGACCGGGTACGCATCGATCAGGGCGATCTGTTCGCCATGGACCTGCGCGATGCCACGGTGGTCATGCTTTACCTGGGCGAAAACCTCAACACCAAGCTCTGGCCCAAGCTCAAGCGCGAACTGCGTCCCGGAACGCGGATCGTCTCGCACCGCTTTATCATTCGTGGCGTCCCTGCCGCGCGTTCGGTCGAAGCGCATGGCGTGACCCTCCACTTCTGCACCATCTAGAACAAGGACCGACCCGACAATGACGAGCACGCAGCCCAACAAACCCCTGAGGTCCGTCGCCGCGGCGGCCGCGCTTGTGCTGGCCGTGGCCGCAGGCGGCGCCGGCGCACAAACGACCGGCGGCAAAAACTTTGAACCGGTTGTCGGTCAGGCCGGCAAAGACGTGATCTGGGTGCCGACGCCACCGATGCTGGTGGAACGCATGCTGCGCATGGCGCAGGTCTCGCCGCAGGATGTGGTGATCGACCTCGGTTCCGGTGACGGCCGCATCGCCATCACGGCGGCGCGTGACTTCAAGGCGCGCAGCTACGGCCTGGAGTTCAATCCGGACATGGTCGCCCTGTCGCAGCGGGAGGCGGAAAAAGCCGGCGTCGCCGGTCGCGCCACGTTTGTCCAGGCGGACATCTACAAGTCCGATTTCTCCAACGCGAACGTGCTCACGATGTACCTGCTGCCGCACATCAACCTCGATATGCGGCCGATCATCCTGAAAATGAAGCCGGGCACCCGGGTGGTGTCGCATCAATTCAACATGGGCGACTGGGCGCCGGACGAGATCGCCGACTTCTCGGGCCGCTCCGCCTACCTGTGGGTGGTGCCGGCCAAGGTGGACGGCAAGTGGGCTGTCGAGGGCGGCGGGAGCGCCCCGGCGTTCACATTTGCATTCAAGCAGGAATACCAGCGCATTTCCGGTTCCGCCGGCCCCGGTCCGATCAGCTTCGGCCTGCGCGAACCGGCCTTGTGGGGCGACCGCATTCGCTTTTCGTTCGTCGATGACCAGGGTCGTTCGCGCGAGGTCACAGGCATCGTCAACGGCAACACCATCAGCGGCGAATTGCGCACGAACGGCGGCGCGCCCGCGCAATTCACGGCCCGCCGCACCGGCGACTGAGGGGTCGAAAATGAGCGATCACACCGGCGCCGCCGGAGCGCCGACGCGCGTCCTTTCGGTCAAGGACGCGGTCATGCTGACCGTCGGCGTGGTCATCGGTGCGGGCATTTTCAAGGCCCCGTCGCTGGTGGCCGGCGCGGCCGGCAGCGAAACCATGATGATTCTCGCCTGGGTACTGGGCGGCGCCATCACCGTGGTGGGCGCACTGACCTATGCGGAACTCGCCTCGACCTTCCCGAGCGCCGGCGGCGACTACCACTTCATCCAGATGGCCTACGGCCGGCGCATCGCGTTCCTCTTCGCATGGGCGCGGGCCACGGTCATCACCACCGGCTCGATCGCCCTGCTTGCGTTCGTCTTCGGCGACTATTGCACCCAGCTCTATCCGCTGGGGCCTTACTCATCGTCGATCTACGCCTGCACCGTGGTGTTCGTGCTGTCGGCCATCCACTGGGTCAGCACGCGCGCCTCGAGCACCACGCAGAACTGGCTGACCGGCCTGGAAGTCGGCGGGCTCGTGCTGGTGAGCGTGGCCGGCTTCATGGTGGAGCCGGCCGCCGCGGCGCCGCCGCCGGTGGTCTCGGGGCAGGCGGCCTTCGGGTTCGCGATGATCATGGTGCTGCTGACCTTCGGCGGCTGGAACGAAGTCGCCTACATCTCGGCCGAGATAGCGAGCGACAAGCGCGGCATCGCCCGCGCGCTGATCATCAGCATCCTGGTGGTGACGGCCCTTTACCTGGCCATCAACCTGGCCTACCTCAACGCGCTGGGCATCACCGGCATGGCCAAGTCGAGCGCGGTGGCGGCGGACGTGCTGAAAGCGGCCTTCGGCGAATGGGGCTCGCGCGCGATGAGCGTGATCGTCGCCATCGCCACCCTGACCTCGATCAACTCGACCTTGATCGTCGGCGCGCGCTCCAGCTATGCCGCGGGGCGCGACTGGCCGGCCTTGCGTTTTCTCGGCGCGTGGAGCGCGCAGGGCAGCGCGCCCCGGCATGCGCTCCTGGTGCAGACCGTCATCGCGCTGGCGCTCATCGTCCTCGGCGCGGCCACACGTGATGGCTTCACGACCATGGTCGACTTCACGGCGCCGGTTTTCTGGTTCTTCTTCCTGCTCGCGGGCTTGTCCTTGTTCGTGCTGCGCGCCAAGTATCCCGAGGCGGAACGGCCGTTCCGCACGCCGCTGTACCCGGTGATCCCGGCGCTGTTCTGCTGCGCCTGCGCGTGGCTGCTCTACTCCAGCCTGGCTTACGTCTATTCCAGCGGGTCTTACGAAAAGGCAGGCGCAACGCTCGGCATTGCCGTTCTGGCGGTCGGCGCGGTGATTTCGCTGTTCCTGAGCCGCCCCGCCAGGCGCTGAGGCCCGCCGCATCCCGCCAAGCGCCGCGCACACCATGCAAGGGCAGCCCCCCGGCGCGTCGGCGCTCACCCCGCGCATGCTTCGCGCGACCCGCTGGGATTGACATGCCTGCGAGGCCCCGGTTAGCTTACCCGCTGTTTCGCGCATGACTTTCGAGTTCGCCCGCCGCGCACCGCCACCGTGAACCGCCGCAACTTCATCCGTCTGTGTTCGTCCGGCGCCGGCGCCGCCTTAGGCGGCGAAACCGTGCTGGCAACGCCGGTCACCGCAAAGAGTTACACCCGCGCCCGGCTGCTGGATGCCGGCGGAAAACCCCTGCGGGCCGCCCAGATCACCGCGCGCCGCAACTATGTCTTCTTCTATCCTTTCGTCGGCACGCCCTGTTTTTTGCTGAACCTGGGCCGGCCGGTAACGGGCGTCAGGGTCCCCGGCGACATGGGCGAATACGCGTGGCCGGGCGGCGCCGGGCCGGCCAGGTCGATCGTCGCCTACTCCGCGATTTGCTCCCACCAGCTGACCTATCCGACGCGCGACATCAGCTTCATCAGCTTTCGCGCAGGCAAGACCGGCCCGAACAAGCATGCCGACGTCATTCATTGCTGCTCCGAGCACTCGCAATACGATCCATCCCAGGGCGCCAGGGTGCTGGGCGGCCCGGCACCGCGCCCCCTGGCCGCCATCATGCTCGAACACGACTCTCGCACCGACGAACTGCACGCGACCGGCACGCTGGGACCGGAAACCTTCAACGAGTTTTTCCGGAAATACGAGTTCCGCCTGGCGATGGAGCATGGCGGCCGCGCCGCGAGCGACAACAGCGGCAACTGCCGGGTGACCGAACTCGACAACTACTGTCGCCAGCAGGTGCAGTGCTGAATTTCGCCGGCCATCCAAGCCCGAGCCCGTGATCCCCTGGCTGGACGACTGCACGCCTTTTCCGCCGGTTTCAAGGGCGCTCACGGAACCCAACGGTCTGCTCGCGGCGGGTGGCGACCTGTCGCCGGCGCGGCTCATCGAGGCCTACCGCCGCGGCATTTTCCCCTGGTATTCCGAGCACCAGCCCATCCTTTGGTGGAGTCCCGACCCGCGCATGGTGGTGATTCCCGGGGAGTTCTCCCCCAGGCGTTCACTCGTCAAGGTGCTGCGCAATCGCGCCTATGAAATCCGCTGCGACACGGCCTTCGAGCAGGTGGTGCGGGCCTGCGCGGCGACCCCGCGCAAGGGCCAGGACGGCACCTGGATCACCGACGACGTCATGCGCGGCTATTGCGCCCTGCATGCGGCCGGGCATGCCCATTCGGTCGAGACCTGGATCGACGGCCGCCTGGCAGTCGGACTCTATGCCATCAATCTCGGCCGCGCCTTCTACGGGGAATCGATGTTCTCGCATGCGCCGGAAGCATCAAAAATCGCCTTCGCCCATCTGGCCGGCTTCTTGCACGAAGCGGGTTGTGGCATCATTGATTGCCAAATGAAAACCAGTCATCTCGCCACCCTCGGCGCGCGTGAAATTCCGCGCAGTCATTTCTCCGCCCTGCTGGCGGAGTTCGCGCATGCCTCCCCCATCACCGGCTGGGCCGCCCTGTCGCGCCGCTGGCATCCGGTGAGCGCGGCGTGACCAAGCTCAACGAACTGCCTTTCTCGGTCCTGCAGTTCTACGCGACCGCGCCCTATCCGTGCAGCTATGTGCCGGGCCGCATGGCGCGTTCGCAGGTGGCTACCCCGTCGCACCTCATCAATGCCGACGCGTACTCCGAACTGGTGCGCGCAGGCTTCCGCCGCAGCGGCATCTTCACCTACCGGCCGCATTGCGACGGCTGCCGCGAATGCGTGCCCGTGCGCCTGCCCGTCGCCTCGTTTCGGGCCTCCCGCTCGCAGGCGCGCGCCTGGAAGAAACACCAGGCGCTCAAGCCCGCCGTGACCAGCCTGGGCTACTCGGCCGAACACTACGCGCTTTATCTGCGCTACCAGGCCAGCCGCCATGCCGGCGGGGGCATGGACCAGGACAGCCGCGACCAGTACGCCCACTTTCTCCTGCAAAGCCGCATCAACAGCCGCCTCATCAGCTTTCGCGAACCGGGCGCGGCCGCCGGGCAGGAGGGCGTGCTCAAACTGGTCTCGATCGTCGACGTGCTCAACGACGGGCTGTCTTCCGTGTACACGTTTTTCGAGACCGAGGATGCCAAGGCCAGCTATGGCACCTTCAGCATCATGTGGCAGATCGACCAGTGCGTGAAGCTCGGCCTGCCCTACCTCTACCTGGGCTACTGGATCCGCGACAGCCGCAAGATGGCCTACAAGGCCAAGTTCGCGCCCATCGAAGGCCTGGTCGACGGCGTCTGGCAGCCGCTCGCCTAGGCGCGGGTACCGGCCGGCGCCGCACCGCGCAGGGTCACGCCTTCGCAGTAAACTGAATCGCCAACAGGTAGCCGACCCGGTGCGCCTGTCCTCCAATTCGCCCCCGGAAACCATCATCATGAGCAAGCAATACGAAGCCGCGACGCCGCGCAAAACCGCCTTCCTCGGTCTGGGTGTCATGGGCTTTCCCATGGCGGGCCACCTCAAGCAGGCAGGGCATGCCGTCACCGTCTATAACCGCACGGCCGCCAAGGCGGTCGACTGGGCGGCCAGGCATGGCGGCGGGCATGCCGCTACACCTCGCGCAGCGGCGCAGGAATGCGACATCGTCGCCTGCTGCGTTGGCAACGACGACGACCTGCGCTCGGTGGTGCTGGGCGAGAACGGCGCCTTTGCAGGCATGAACAAGGGCGCGGTGTTCGTCGACCACACCACCGCCTCGGCCGACGTGGCGCGGGAGCTGGCCGCCGAGGCGTCACGTCGCGGCCTGCGCTTCATCGACGCACCGGTTTCCGGCGGCCAGGCGGGCGCGGAAAACGGCGTGCTCACCATCATGTGCGGCGGCGACCCGGCCACCTTCGACGAAATCAAGCCGGTCATCATGGCCTACGGCCGCATGGCTCAATGCCTCGGCCCGGTAGGCGCCGGACAACTGGCCAAGATGGTCAACCAGATCTGCATCGCGGGACTGGTGCAGGGCCTCGCGGAAGGCGTCAACTTCGGCATGGCCGCAGGACTCGACATGAAGCAGGTGCTGGAGGTCATCTCCAAGGGCGCCGCCGGTTCCTGGCAGATGGAAAACCGTGGCAAGACCATGGTCGACGGCAAGTTCGACTTCGGCTTCGCGGTGGACTGGATGCGCAAGGACCTGGGGTTATGCATCGACGAGGCCAGGCGCAACGGCGCCCCGCTGCCGGTCACGGCCCTGGTGGACCAGTTCTACGGCGACGTGCAGCAGATGGGCGGCCGGCGCTACGACACCTCCAGCCTGATCAAGCGCCTGGCGAAGAAATGACATGACAGGCGAGTTCACCATCACCGATGTCAAGGCGTATGCCACGTCGTTTCCGTTGCCCAAGGAGGGCAACGTGCGACTGGGCATCGGACGTGCGGTCAAGAAGGATGCCGTGGTCGTCAAGGTGACGACCGCCGGTGGGCTGGTGGGCTGGGGCGAATCGCACCATGCCCGCGCGCCCTCGACCATCGCCAGACTCGTCGAGACCACCCTCAGGATGCTGGTGGTGGGAGAAGACGCCTGCGACGTGCAGGGCATCTGGAGGAAGATCTACATCAAGCAGCTGGCCAGCCACGGGCTGGGCGCAGGCACCGCGATGGCCATGAGCGGCATCGACATGGCGCTGTGGGACATCCGCGGAAAGGCCACGGGCTGGCCGCTCTACAGGCTACTGGGCGGCAAATCGAGACCGGTGGCCGCCTACGCAGGCGGCATTTCGCTCGGTTTCCAACCCCCCGCCGAACTGGTCGACGAGGCGCGGACGCACCTCGAAGCGGGCTACAAGGCGGTCAAGCTTCGCCTGGGTGACAACCCGAGGGACGACCTTGCCCGCGTCGCCGCGATCCGCAGGGCGTTCGGCGATGAGCTCGTGATCCTCACCGACGCCAACATCGGCTACAGCGTCGCCGACGCGCGCGCGGTGATGCCGGGACTCGATGCCAGCGGCGTGGCGTGGCTCGAGGAGCCGTTTCCGGCGCATGACTACCGCAGCTACCGCGAAGCCAAGGCGTTTGGCCGGGTGCCGCTGGCCGCCGGCGAAAACCACTACACCCGCTTCGAGTTCTCGCGCCTGATCGACGAGGGGATCGTCACCATCCTGCAGCCCGACCTGTCGAAAACCGGCGGCGTCACGGAGGTCATGAAGATCGCCGCGATGGCCTCTGCGCACAAGCTGCCGGTGCATCCGCATACCTCGATGACGGGCCTCAACATGGCGGCCTCCATCCACGTGCTCGCTGCGCTCGACGACCCCGGCTACTTCGAGGGCGACGTGTCGAAGAACAACCTGTTTCGCGACACCATGGTCAGCCCCGCCCCCTATACGGTGGACACCGGCGGCAATGTGCACCCCCTCGAAGGCCCGGGGCTCGGGCTTGAATTCAATGATGACTTCCTCATCGCGCCTCCGGGCATTGAAGGCCCGAGCTACGTCTAGCCGGCACACACCACACCGAGAAATGGGAAGAACAGAAATGCGTGATCGCCGGAAACTCGCTGCAAGCCTGGCCGCCTGGGCCGCAGGCATGTTCGCCGCGCTTGGACCAATGCCGGCGCCGGCCCAATCGTTTCCATCCAAACCGATCAAGATCGTCGTGCCCTTCACGCCCGGCGCTTTCAACGACACGCTCGGCCGCACCCTGGCGGGCGAGTTTGCCAAGGGGTTTTCCCCCGGGTCCCACGTGGAGAACAAGCCGGGCGCCGGCACCGTGATCGGCACCGACTTCGTCGCCAAGTCGGCAGCCGACGGCCACACCCTGCTGGTGGTGGCCTTCCCGTTCGCGCTCATCAACAGCCTGCACGCACAGTCACGGATCGACGTGACCCGGGACTTCGCCGCGCTCGCCTGGGTGGGCGCCACGCCCAACCTGCTGGTGGTCAACCCGAATTCGCCCTACCGGTCGGTCAAGGACGTGCTCGCGGCAGCCAGGGCCGCCCCGGGCAAGATTGCCTATGCCTCGACCGGCAACGGCACCTCCAACCACCTTTCGATGGAGCTTTTCAAGACGATGGCCGGCGTCGACCTGACGCACATCCCGTACAAGGGCAGCGCGCCCGCCGTCACCGACCTGATCGGCGGGCAGGTCCAGGCCATGTTCGACAACGTGCCGAACGTGATCCAGCATGTGAAGGCCGGCCGCCTGCGCGCGCTGGCGATCACCACGCCGAAACGCGCGCCCGCCATGCCGGAGATTCCCACCGTCGACGAGGCCGGCGTACCTGGGTATCAGGTGTCGGTGTGGTTCGGTGTGGTTGCGCCGGCGGCCACGCCTAAGGATGTGGTGGCACGCCTGAATGCGGAGATCAACCGCGTCATTGCCCTGCCCGATGTGCGCGAACGGTTCAGCCAGTCGGGCATCGACATCGTCGGCGGCGCGCCCGAGATGTTCGACCGGCACATCCGCGAGCAGGTCGTGACCTGGGCCAAGGTCGTCAAGGACGCCAATATCCGCGCCGACTGATTGCCAGGAACGCCGCTGCGAACGGGCCTGCCCTCGCTTGGCGGTGAATGCCCCGCGCCCGCGCGCCGGATGAAGGAGCGCCGCGCCGGCATGCTTGCCCTCGGGGCTTCGCCCCGGCGGTAAAATCTGCACTGATCCAGCCTTTGTGCATTCCATGTCCGCCGACAGCCCTGCCAGCAATTTTCTTCGCACCATCATCGACGGCGACCTC
>CANGUJ010000082.1 GCA_947456845.1 Burkholderiales bacterium
GAATCGTCTCCGGGACGGGCACCGCGCTAGCGTGGCGTCTTGCCCGCCGCCTTGGGGACGGGAGCAGCGGGGCGCGGCGGGGCGCGCCGCGCTTTGCGGTCCGGGGCGGCTTCGCCGTCAGCGGCAGCCGCCGCCAAGGGCTGTTCATTCTTGCCCAACATGTCACCCTTGTAGACCCATACCTTGATCCCAATGGCGCCATAGGTAGTACGCGCCTCGCCAAAGCCGTAGTCGATGTTCGCCCGCAGCGTATGGAGCGGAACGCGTCCCTCGCGGTACCACTCGGTGCGGGCGATTTCGATGCCGTTCAGGCGGCCAGATGACATGATCTTGATCCCCTGCGCGCCAAGACGCATCGCGTTCTGCATCGCGCGCTTCATCGCGCGGCGGAACATGATGCGCTTTTCCAGCTGCTGCGCGATGGAGTCTGCGATCAACTGCGCGTCGAGCTCGGGCTTGCGGATCTCTTCGATATTGACATGGACGGGCACGCCGAGCATGCGGTTCAGGTCGGTTTTGAGTACCTCAATATCTTCGCCCTTCTTGCCGATGACCACGCCGGGGCGGGCCGAGAAGACGGTGATGCGGGCCGTCTTCGAAGGCCTCTCGATCAACACGCGCCCCACGGAGGCATGCGCGAGTTTGCGCTTGAGGTACTCGCGGACCTTGATGTCCTCGCCCAGCATCTTGGCGAAGTCGCGATTGCCAGCGTACCAGCGCGATCCCCAGTCCTTGGTGACGCTCAGGCGAAAGCCGGTCGGATGTATTTTCTGTCCCATGGCGGCCCTTTATTTTTTGCCGTCGCCAACCGTCAGATAGACGTGGCAAGTTTGTTTGCTGATCCGGTTGCCACGCCCCTTGGCCCGCGCCGTGAAGCGCTTGAGCACCATGCCCTTCTCGACATAGATTGTTTTAACCTTGAGCTCGTCTATGTCTGCGCCGTCGTTGTGTTCGGCGTTGGCTATCGCCGATTCGAGCACCTTCTTGATGATGACGGCGCCTTTCTTTGGGCTGAAGGCGAGGATATTGAGCGCCTTTTCCACCGGAAGGCCGCGGATCTGGTCGGCGACAAGGCGGCCTTTCTGGGCCGAGAGGTGGGCGCCTCGCAATGATGCGGAAGTTTCCATCGTCATTCCTCGCTATTTCTTCCCGGCCATGTTGGCCTTTTTGTCGGCGGGATGGCCCTTAAACGTCCGTGTCAGCGCGAACTCGCCAAGTTTGTGTCCGACCATGTTTTCCGAGATGTACACAGGAATATGCTGCTTGCCGTTGTGCACGGCGATGGTCAGACCGATGAAGTCGGGCAGAACCGTCGAGCGGCGCGACCAGGTCTTGATGGGCTTCTTGTCCTTTGTAGCCTGAGCGGTCTCGATTTTCCTGATGAGATGGGCATCGACAAACGGCCCTTTTTTTACAGAACGTGCCATGGCTTGCCCTCTTACTTCTTGTGACGGCGCTGCACGATCATGCTCGTGGTGCGCTTGTTCTTGCGGGTGCGGTAGCCCTTGGTCTTCTGACCCCAGGGGCTGACAGGATCGCGGCCGGCGGCTGTCTTGCCTTCGCCGCCACCGTGCGGGTGATCGATCGGGTTCATCACCACACCGCGAACGGTCGGACGAATACCACGCCAGCGCTGAGCGCCCGCCTTGCCGATCTGGCGTAGCGAATGTTCCTCGTTGCCGACTTCACCGATGGTCGCGCGGCACTCGATGTGCACACGACGAATTTCACCGGAGCGCAGCCTAAGTTGCGCGTAGCTCCCCTCGCGCGCCAGCAGCTGTACCGATGTGCCTGCGGAGCGCGCGATCTGCGCGCCCTTGCCGGGCAACATTTCGATGCAGTGAATTGTCGACCCGACCGGGATGTTGCGGATCGGCAAGGCATTGCCCGACTTGATCGGTGCCTCCGGTCCGGACACGAGGCTCACACCCGCATCGACTCCCTTGGGAGCAATGATGTAACGTCGCTCGCCGTCGGCATAGCACAGCAGCGCAAGCCGCGCGCTGCGGTTCGGGTCGTACTCGATACGCTCGACGCGCGCGGCGATGCCGTCCTTGTCGCGCCGGAAGTCGACGATCCGATAGTGCTGCTTGTGGCCGCCGCCAATATGCCGCGTTGTGATGTGGCCGTTGTTGTTGCGCCCGGCGGTCTTGGTTTTTTTCTCCACGAGGGCATCGAGCGGTCGGCCCTTATAAAGATTCGGCGTTACGACCCTGACAACGCCGCGGCGCCCGGGCGAGGTCGGTTTCAGTTTTACCAGAGCCATGTTAGACGGCCTCCGCGAGGTTGAGGTCGCTGCCTTCCTTGAGGCAGACGTAGGCTTTCTTCCAGTTGCGGCGGCGGCCGGTCATGCGCCCGAAACGCTTTTCCTTGCCGCGTACGTTGAGGATCTGGACAGCGGCGACTTCGACCTTCTGCTCCTTGAACATTGCCTCGACGGCGTTTTTCACATCGGCCTTGGTCGCATCCGCGGCGACCCTAAACGCGATCTGGCGCAGCTTGTCGGCAATCATGGTGCTCTTTTCCGAAACAATCGGAGCAAGCAACACGAGCGGCAGCCGGTCTTTGCTGTAATTGTTCATGCGAAGAGCTCCTTTACCTTTTCGACCGCAGCCTTGGTCATCAGGATCTTGTCGAAATTCACCAGGGACACCGGGTCGGCATGGCTTACATCCACCACTGCGACATTGATCAGGTTGCGGGAGGCGAGGTAGAGGTTGTCGTCCACGCCGTCGGTAATCAACAGGACGGACTCGAGCCCCATCCCCTTGATCTTCTGCGCAAACAGCTTGGTCTTGGGCGCCTCGACGGTGAATTCATCGACCACCGCAATACGGTCTTCACGGGCCAGTTGCGAGAGGATGGAACACATCCCGGCGCGGTACATCTTCTTGTTGACCTTGTGGCTGAAGTTCTCGTCAGGCGAGTTCGGAAAAATCCGACCGCCTCCACGCCATAAGGGGCTTGAGGTCATGCCCGAGCGGGCGCGGCCGGTGCCCTTCTGGCGCCACGGCTTCTTGGTTGAATGCTTGACTTCCTCGCGGTCCTTCTGTTTGCGGTTGCCGCTGCGCGCGTTGGCCTGATAGGCCACGACCACTTGGTGAACGAGCGCCTCGTTGAAGTCGCGAGCAAAAACGGTGTCCGGGGCGGTCACGTTGCCGGCCGATTGGCCTTGGGCGTTGATGAGTTTAAGCTCCACCTTCAGCCCCCTTTCGCCGCTGGCGTGATGACGATCTGGCCGTTGTCCGATCCAGGCACCGCACCCTTGACAAGAATGAGGCCGCGCTCGACATCGACGCGGGCCACCGTCAGATTCTGCGTGGTGCGGGTCACCGCGCCGAGGTGGCCGGTCATGCGCTTTCCGGGGAACACCCGCCCGGGATCCTGCGCCATGCCGATGGAACCGGGAACGTTGTGCGAGCGCGAGTTGCCGTGCGATGCGCGGTTCGAAGAAAAATGATGGCGCTTGATCGTGCCGGCAAAACCCTTGCCGATCGAAGTGCCCTGCACGTCAACTTTTTGACCCTCTTTGAAGAGATCCGCGCCGAGCTTGCCACCCACCTGGAACGACCCCAGCTGATCTGGCGCAACGCGAAATTCTTTGAGGACCGACCCCGCCTCGACACCAGCCTTGGAAAGATGGCCAGCGAGGGGTTTGCTGACACGGGACGCACGACGGGTACCGAAGGCCACCTGAATGGCGGCGTATCCGTCGGAATCTGGCGACTTGATTTGGGTCACGCGGTTGTTCGACACGTCAAGCACGGTCACCGGAACGGCATCGCCGTCCGCGGTGAAGATGCGGGTCATGCCGACCTTGCGCCCAACAAGGCCTAACCTTGCTGACGTGGTCACTTGTTATCTCCTAAATCCGGCTACGATTGGCCAGACTCAATTAAAGCCGGGGGTGAATCTCTCGAAACAAAATCCCGGGAAGCCCTTTAGTATAACCTTATCAAGCGTCGTTCGCAAGCTATACGGGGCGCTTTGCAACTCACTGCAGCTTGATTTCCACATCCACGCCGGCGGGCAGATCCAGTTTCATGAGCGCGTCGACGGTCTTGTCCGTGGGGTCGACGATATCCATGAGACGCATGTGAGTGCGGATTTCAAACTGATCCCTGGACGTTTTGTTTACATGGGGCGAACGCAGCACGTCATAGCGCTGGATCTTGGTAGGCAACGGCACCGGACCACGCACCACGGCACCCGTACGTTTAGCGGTATCGACAATCTCAAGTGCGGACTGGTCGATGAGACGGTAGTCGAAGGCTTTGAGGCGGATGCGGATTTTCTGGCTTTGCATGAATTTTTCCTAAAGAACAAGACGGATGACGCCTCCGCCGAGTGCAGATATCGACGCCGCCAGGCCGCCCCGTTTGGACAGGATCGGCCCAGCCTTGCGTCCTAGGTGGCATGTATCGCGATGAGTCCTTACTCGATGACTTTTGCGACAACGCCGGCGCCGACGGTACGACCGCCTTCGCGGATCGCAAACCGCAGACCCTGCTCCATCGCAATCGGCGCAATCAACGTCACCACCATCTTAATGTTGTCGCCAGGCATCACCATCTCCGTACCCTCCGGCAGCACCACGCTCCCGGTCACATCCGTCGTACGAAAATAGAACTGCGGACGGTAGTTGTTGAAGAACGGCGTATGACGCCCCCCTTCTTCCTTCGACAACACATACACTTCGCACTCAAACTTGGTGTGCGGCGTGATCGTCCCGGGCTTGGCCAGCACCTGGCCTCGCTCCACGTCCTCACGCTTGGTGCCACGCAGCAGCACGCCCACGTTGTCGCCCGCCTGCCCCTGGTCCAGCAGCTTGCGGAACATCTCCACGCCTGTGCACACAGTCTTCGCCGTCGGCTTCAGACCCACAATCTCCAGGTCCTCGCCCACCTTCACAATGCCCCGCTCAACCCGCCCCGTCACCACCGTGCCACGGCCAGAAATCGAAAACACGTCTTCGATCGGCAGCAAAAACGGGCCGTCCACCGCTCGCTTCGGCTCCGGAATGTAGGCGTCCAGCGCGTCAGCCAGCTTCATGATCGCGCCTTCCCCAAGCTCCCCCTTGTCACCTTCGAGCGCCAGCTTGGCCGAACCAATGATGATCGGCGTGTCGTCCCCGGGAAACTCGTACTTCGACAGCAGCTCCCGAACCTCCATCTCGACAAGCTCCAGCAGCTCCTTGTCGTCCACCATGTCGGCCTTGTTCATGAACACGATGATGTACGGCACACCAACCTGCCGCGCCAGCAGAATGTGCTCGCGCGTCTGCGGCATCGGCCCGTCCGCCGACGACACCACCAGAATCGCGCCGTCCATCTGCGCCGCCCCGGTAATCATGTTCTTGATGTAGTCCGCGTGCCCAGGACAGTCCACGTGCGCGTAGTGCCGCGTCTTCGTCTCGTACTCCACGTGCGCCGTGTTGATCGTGATCCCGCGCGCCTTCTCCTCCGGCGCCGCATCAATCTGGTCGTACGCCTTCGCCTCGCCGCCAAACTTCGACGACAGCACCGTCGTGATCGCCGCCGTCAGCGTCGTCTTCCCGTGGTCCACGTGTCCTATCGTCCCCACATTAACGTGCGGCTTCGTACGCTCAAACTTGCCCTTGGCCATTTTGCCTATCTCCTAAAGAACAATAAGGGTTGAAAACTAAAGAACAACTATTTCTTGGCGTTGATGATCGCATCGGCGACGTTTTTCGGCGCCTCCGAGTAATGCTTGAACTCCATCGTGTATGTGGCTCGTCCCTGGGTCGCCGAACGCAGCGAAGTCGAGTAGCCGAACATTTCGGATAGCGGTACCTCTGCCTTGATGGTCTTCCCGCCGCCGCCGGCGATGTCCTCCATGCCCTGCACCATGCCGCGACGAGACGAAAGATCGCCCATGACCGTGCCCGCATAGTCTTCCGGCGTCTCCACCTCGACCGCCATCATCGGCTCGAGCAGGACCGGGGCAGCTGCACGCATGCCGTCCTTGAAGGCCATGGACGCGGCCATCTTGAAGGCGTTTTCGTTCGAGTCAACATCGTGATAGGAACCGAAGTGCAGCGTCACCTTCACGTCGACAACGGGATACCCCGCCATGACGCCGGCAGGCAGCGTGTCGATCAGACCCTTCTCGACCGCGGGGATGAACTCGCGCGGCACCACGCCGCCCTTGATGGCGTCGACAAAGGTAAAACCCTTGCCCGGCTCCTGCGGCTCGATCTTCAAGACCACGTGGCCGTACTGGCCGCGACCACCCGACTGCTTGATGAACTTGCCTTCAGCGTTTTCAACCAACTTGCGGATGGTCTCCCGGTAGGCCACCTGCGGCTTGCCCACGCTGGCTTCGACACCAAACTCGCGCTTCATGCGATCGACGATGATTTCCAGGTGCAGCTCGCCCATGCCGGCGATGATGGTTTGGCCGGATTCCTCGTCGGTGCGGACCCGGAACGACGGATCTTCCTGCGCCAGGCGGTTGAGGGCGATACCCATTTTTTCCTGGTCGGCCTTGGTCTTGGGCTCGACCGCCTGCGAAATCACCGGCTCAGGGAAGATCATGCGCTCAAGAATGATGACCTTGTCAGGATCGCACAGGGTGTCGCAGGTAGTCGCCTCCTTGAGACCCACGGCCGCAGCAATGTCACCGGCGCGCACTTCCTTGATCTCCTCGCGCTGGTTGGCATGCATCTGCAGGATCCGGCCAAGGCGATCTTTCTTGCCCTTGACCGAGTTGTAGATCGTGTCGCCCGAATTGACCACGCCGGAGTAGACGCGGAAGAAGGTCAGCTGGCCAACGAAAGGATCGGTCATGATCTTGAAAGCAAGTGCCGAGAAAGACTCTTCGTCGGCGGCCTTGCGCTCCGTGCCGTCGCCGTTCTCGAGCTCGCCCTTCACCGGAGGAATGTCCGTCGGCGCCGGCATGAAATCCAGCACAGCATCGAGCATGGCCTGCACACCCTTGTTTTTGAAGGCGGAACCGCACAGCATCGGCACGATCTCGTTGGCGATCGTGCGGGTGCGAATGCCGTGCTTGATCTCGTCGAGCGTGAGTTCGTTGCCTTCGAGGTATTTGTTCATCAGCTCCTCAGAAGCCTCGGCGGCCGCCTCGACCATCTTTTCACGCCATTCGTTGGCATCGTCCACCAGCTCGGAGGGAATGTCGCGCAACTCGAACTTCATGCCCTGGGATGCCTCATCCCAGAAGATGGCCTTCATCCGGATCAGATCGACGACGCCCTGAAAGTTTTCCTCGGCACCGATCGGAATCTGCAGCGGAATCGGGTTGGCCTTCAGGCGCGCGCGCATCTGGTCGTGCACCTTGAAGAAGTTGGCGCCCGTGCGATCCATTTTGTTGACGAAAGCCAGGCGCGGCACACGGTACTTATTGGCCTGCCGCCACACCGTTTCTGACTGTGGCTGAACGCCACCCACCGCGCAGTACACCATGCACGCACCGTCGAGAACTCGCATCGAGCGCTCCACCTCGATAGTGAAGTCGACGTGCCCCGGGGTGTCGATGATGTTGATGCGATGCTCCGGGTAAGAGCTGTCCATGCCCTTCCAGAAACACGTCGTCGCCGCCGAGGTGATGGTGATGCCGCGCTCCCGCTCCTGCTCCATCCAGTCCATGGTAGCGGCGCCGTCGTGCACTTCGCCGATCTTGTGCGAGACGCCGGTGTAGAAAAGAATGCGCTCGGTCGTCGTGGTCTTCCCGGCGTCGATGTGCGCGGAAATGCCGATGTTGCGATAACGCGAAATGGGGGTTTTGCGGGCCACTTGAGACACCTCTTTCACTTAAAGATCAAGCCGGGAATCTGCGTCCGGCGGAACGGCTGCTTGCAAACGACGCGCCCCTGAAACAAAAGAGCGCCTCCTAGCTTGGAGGCGCTCCGGGACGGCCTGAGGGCGGGCAAGCCGCCCTTGGAACCTAGAACCGGAAGTGCGCGAAGGCCTTGTTCGCCTCGGCCATGCGGTGCACCTCGTCGCGTTTCTTGACGGCGCCGCCGCGGCCTTCGGAGGCCTCGATCAATTCGTTGGCCAATCGCTGACCCATCGACTTTTCCGACCGCTTGTGGGCGGCCTCGCGCAGCCAGCGCATGGCGAGCGCCATGCGGCGGATCGGACGCACCTCGACCGGAACCTGATAATTGGCGCCGCCGACGCGGCGGGACTTGACCTCGACCATGGGCTTGGCATTGTTGAGCGCCTGGGTGAACACCTCAAGGGCGTTCTTGCCCGATTTCTTGGTGATCTGGTCGAGCGCGCCGTAGATGATGCGCTCGGCAACCGCCTTCTTGCCCTCAATCATCACGACGTTGACGAATTTGGACAGGTCAACACTTCCGAACTTCGGATCGGGCAGGATTTCGCGTTTGGGGACTTCTCTACGACGTGGCATGACTCATCCTTCCTTAAGCGGCCTTGGGACGCTTCGCGCCGTATTTGGAGCGCGACTGCTTGCGGTCCTTGACGCCCTGGGTGTCCAGGCTGCCGCGGACCATGTGGTAACGCACGCCCGGCAAGTCCTTCACGCGACCGCCGCGGATAAGCACGACCGAGTGCTCCTGGAGGTTGTGCCCCTCACCGCCGATGTAAGAGATGACTTCGAACCCGTTGGTGAGGCGCACTTTCGCAACCTTGCGCAACGCCGAATTCGGCTTTTTCGGGGTGGTGGTGTAGACCCGGGTGCAGACGCCGCGCTTTTGCGGGCAGCGCTGCATTGCAGGCACCTTGCTCTTGACCACGGGCGCCTGGCGCCCGCTGCGAACGAGCTGATTGATGGTTGGCATGTCGCGTATCCGATGCTTGGGATGCTTATATTGATAACGGCCCGACTTCGATTGGCCAGGCGTGGATGGTCAAAATCTGAAATACACAAACAAAGACTTGGAAGTATAGCCCTGAAATGACTTGTCCGTCAACATGGCGACAGGCCTTGCGGCCAGCCTGTCGCCATGCTGATCAAACGTCCGCAACTTCGGTGGGTGCCGTATCGGCTGCCGGGGCGGTTTCGAAAACGGTTTCCGCGGACTCCGCTTCCTTGTTGCGGCGCGCAATGTGGTACGCCAAGCCGCTTCCCGCCGGTATCAGGCGGCCAACGATCACGTTCTCCTTCAGGCCACGCAGGTCGTCCTTCTTGCCCATGATGGCCGCCTCGGTCAGCACGCGGGTGGTTTCCTGGAAGGATGCCGCGGAAATGAAGGAGTCGGTGGACAGGGACGCCTTGGTGATGCCGAGCAGGACATGCTCGTATGTCGCCGGCGCCTTGCCTTCCGAGATGACGCGATCGTTCTCGTCGAGCAGATCGGAGCGCTCGACCTGCTCACCGACGATGAAGCGCGTGCCGCCCGGTTCGATGATCTGCACCCGGCGCAGCATCTGGCGAACGATGACCTCGATGTGCTTGTCGTTGATCTTAACGCCTTGCAGGCGGTAGACGTCCTGCACCTCATCGGTGATGTAACGGGCTAGCGCCTCGACGCCCTGGAGGTGCAGGATGTCATGTGGATCAGCCGGGCCGTCGACCAGCATTTCGCCTTTGTTGACCACCTGCCCGTCGTGAACCAGCACCTGCTTGTCCTTGGCGATCAGGAACTCATGCGACTGCCCGTCCAGGTCGGTAATCACCAGGCGCTGCTTGCCCTTGGTGTCCTTCCCGAAGGAGACGGTCCCGGTGACCTCCGCCATCATGCCGGCGTCCTTGGGTGCGCGCGCCTCGAAGAGTTCGGCCACCCGCGGCAAACCGCCGGTGATGTCGCGGGTCTTCGATGATTCCTGCGGGATGCGCGCCAGGACCTCGCCCACGCCGGCCTGCTGGCCGTCCTTGACCGTGATGAGCGAACCGACCTGGAACGAGATCGTCACCGAATGGTCGGTGCCGGCGATCTTGACCTCTTCACCGCGCTCGTTCATGAGTTTCACCTGGGGGCGCACACCCTTGGCCTTTGAGGAGCTCGAACGCTTCGGATCGATGACCACCAGCGTCGACAGGCCCGTGACTTCGTCCATCTGTTTAGCCACTGTCACGCCTTCCTCGACGTTCTCGAACTTGATTGTGCCGGCGTACTCCGTGATGATCGGTCGGGTATGCGGATCCCACGTCGCAAGCATGCCGCCCGCCCTGATCGCATTGCCATCCGCGACCGCCAGGGTGGCGCCATATGGCACTTTGTGACGCTCGCGCTCGCGGCCCGCGTCATCGGTCACAAGCACCTCGCCCGAGCGCGAGATCACGATCTTCTCGCCCTTGGCGTTGGTGACGTAGCGCATCGTCGGGGTGAAGCGGATCACACCGCTGGATTTGGCTTCCACGCCGGACGCCGCCGCTGCACGCGATGCCGCACCGCCGATGTGGAAGGTTCGCATGGTCAGTTGGGTACCGGGCTCGCCGATGGACTGCGCGGCGATCACACCGACGGCTTCACCGACGTTGACCGGTGAGCCGCGGCCGAGATCGCGGCCGTAGCACTTGGCGCACAGGCCATAGCGCGTATCGCAGGTCAGCGGGGTGCGTACGCGCACTTCGTCGATGCCCAGGGCCTCGATGGTTTCGACCGCATCCTCGTCGAGCAGGAAGCCGGTCGGGTAAAGAACATCCTGGGATTCCGGGTTGAGCACGTCGGCGATGGTGACGCGGCCGAGAATCCTGTCGCGCAACGGTTCGATCACTTCGCCGCCCTCGACCAGCGCCTTCATGGTCACGCCGTTGGCGGTGCCGCAATCTTCCTCGGTCACCACCAGATCCTGCGTCACGTCGACGAGGCGCCGCGTCAGGTAGCCCGAGTTGGCGGTCTTGAGCGCCGTGTCGGCCAGGCCCTTCCTGGCGCCGTGGGTGGAGATGAAGTACTGCAGAACGTTCAGCCCTTCGCGGAAATTCGCCGTGATCGGCGTTTCGATGATCGAGCCGTCCGGCTTGGCCATCAGGCCGCGCATGCCGGCCAATTGACGGATCTGGGCGGCCGAACCGCGCGCCCCGGAGTCGGCCATCATGTAGATGGAGTTGAACGACTCCTGCTTGACCTGCTTGCCATGGCGGTCGACGGTCGATTCGTGGCCGAGCTGCTCCATCATCGCCTTGCCGACCTGGTCGCCCGCGCGGCCCCAGATGTCGACGACCTTGTTGTAACGCTCACCGTGGGTTACGAGGCCGGATGTGTACTGCTGCTCGATCTCTTTGACCTCGGACTCGGCCTTGCGAATGATGTCGTGCTTGACCGGCGGGACCAGCATGTCGTCCATCGCGATCGATATGCCGGCGCGGGTAGCCAAGGTGAAGCCTGACTGCATCAGCTTGTCGGCGAAGATCACGGTCTCGCGCAGGCCGCACTTGCGGAACGATACGTTGATGAGCTTGGAGATCTCCTTCTTCTTCAGCGCCTTGTTGATGACCGAGAACGGCAGGCCGCGTGGCAGGATTTCCGAGAGCAGCGCGCGCCCGACGGTGGTGTTCTGGCGGACCATCTTCTCGACGAAGTTGCCGGTGTCCTTGTCGAACTCATAATCCGGAATGCGCACCACGAC
>CANGUJ010000083.1 GCA_947456845.1 Burkholderiales bacterium
GGCGACCCGATCCGCTACTGGCGCAAGCTGCATGCGGGCACCTCGCTTTGGTGGCATGTGCAGTCGCGCGGCAAGAAATCGGTTGCCCTCGATCTGCGCTCGGCGCAAGGGCAGGCCGCCGCCCGGGCGCTGGCGCTGGAAGCCGACATCGTCATCGAGAATTTTCGCCCCGGCACCCTGGAAAAATGGGGTCTGGGTTACGAGCAGGTCTCGGCCGGCAATCCGGGGCTCATCATGTTGCGGATCTCGGGCTTCGGCCAAACCGGTCCGATGCGTGACCAGGCCGGATTCGGCGCGATTGCCGAATCCATGGGCGGCATGCGCTATGTGACGGGCTTTCCCGACCGTCCGCCGGTGCGCCTGAACCTTTCGCTGGGCGACGGGATCGCCTCGCTGCACGGCGTCATCGGGGTGCTCATGGCGCTACAGCATCGCAACCGGACCGGCGAGGGCCAGGTCGTCGACGTGGCACTTTACGAGGCGGTGTTCAACATGATGGAGGCGACCCTGCCGGAGTACGCCTATGACGGCACCGTGCGGGAGCGCACCGGCACCAGCCTCACCGGCATCGTGCCGTCGAACACCTACACCTCGCGCGACGGCGTGCATATCGTCATCGGCGCCAACGGGGATTCGATCTTCCGGCGCCTCGCGCAATGCATGGGGCGCGCGGACTGGGCCGATGATCCCGGGCTGGGCGACAACACCGGGCGCGTCGCCAGGGCGGCCGAACTCGACGCGGGCATCGCCGCGTGGTGCGCCACCCATGACGGCGCGACGCTGCTGCGCGTGCTCGAGGAGGCGCAGGTGCCGTGCGGCAAGATCTACACGGCAGCCGATATCGTGGCCGACCCCCAGTATCAGGCGCGCGGCCTGATCCAGAAGATCACGCTCGAAGATGGCCACGAGTTGACCGTTCCCGGCATCGTGCCCAGGCTGTCGCGCACCCCGGGCCGCGTGCGCGGCCGCGGCCCGCGCCTGGGCGAACACAACGGAAACGGATTCGACCCGGTTTGACTCGGCGCGCCGCGCGGCCGGGGCGTATGCTTGCGGCCACGCGTCTTTCGACATGGCCGCAAGCGCCCCGCCGATCCGCCCAACCTGGAAGAAGCAATCATGGAATGGCTTACCGACCCCAACCTCTGGATCGCGTTTCTCACCCTCACGGCCCTTGAGATCGTCCTCGGGATCGACAACATTGTGTTCATCTCCGTGCTGGTCGGGCGCCTGGCGGAGTCGGAGCGCGACCGGGCGCGCCGTTTCGGGCTCCTGCTCGCGATGGGCTCGCGGATTGCGCTGCTGTTTTCGCTGGTATGGATCATGGGGCTTACCGCGCCCCTGTTTTCCGCGCTCGGGCAGGAGATTTCCGGACGCGACCTGATCCTCATCGGCGGTGGCTTGTTCCTGCTCTGGAAGAGCGTGCATGAAATCCATGCGTCGCTGGAGGGGCCGGGGGAGGGCGATACCGGCGCCGGTCAGGCCGGCGCCGCCACTTTCGGCAGCGTCATCGCCCAGATCGCCGTGATCGATATCGTGTTCTCGCTCGATTCGGTGATCACCGCGGTGGGCATGACAGGCAACCTGTCGGTCATGATCGCGGCGGTGCTGGTGTCGGTGGGGGTGATGATGGTGGCCGCCAAGCCGATCGGCGAATTCGTCGACGCCCATCCCACGGTGAAGATCCTGGCGCTGAGCTTTCTGGTACTGGTGGGCGTGACACTCATTGCCGAGGGGTTCGGCACCAAGTTCCCCAAGGGCTACATCTATTTCGCCATGGCGTTCTCGGTGGCCGTGGAGTTTCTCAATATCCGCATGCGGCGCGACGCTGCCCGGCCGGTCAGGCTGCGGCATCGCCTCGGCGACGAACCGCCGCGCGAATCGTAGCCGGGTCCCAAGGACGGCGATGCCGCGCGATCACGCGCGGCGCGACATCACTGCGCGGTCCAGCCGCCGTCGACCACGTAGCTTGCACCGCGCACCTGCGCCGCGGCGTCGCTGCACAGGAACACGGCCAGCGCGCCGAGTTGTTCCGGCGTGACGAATTCCATGGATGGTTGCTTTTCACCCAGCAGCTCACGCTTGGCGGCATCCGGCGCCAGGCCCTTTTCCGCCGCCCGCGCGTCGATCTGCTTCTGGACCAGCGGGGTCAGTACCCAGCCCGGGCAGATCGCATTGACCGTGACGCCGGTGGCGGCGGTCTCGAGCGCCGCCGCCTTGGTCAGGCCGATGATGCCGTGCTTGGCGGCGACGTAGGCCGACTTCTGGGCCGAGGCCACCAGGCCATGGGCCGAGGCGATGTTGATCACCCGTCCCCAGTTCCTGGCCTTCATCAGGGGCAGGGCGTGCTTCATGGTGTGGAAGGCCGATGACAGGTTGATGGCGATGATCGCGTCCCAGCGCTCGACCGGGAAGTCCTCGATCAGCGCCACGTGCTGTATGCCTGCGTTGTTGACCAGGATGTCGATGGCGCCGAAGCGCGTGCGGGTGGCGCCGATCAGATCGGCGATCTGGTCCGGCTTGGTCATGTCGGCCGGATGGTAGTCCACCGTCGCGCCCAGGCCGGCGATTTCCTTTTTCACCGCCTCGATGGCGGCGGCGTTGCCGAAGCCGTTCAGCATGATGTTGGCGCCGTCGGCCGCAAGGGCGCGGGCGATCCCCAGCCCGATGCCGCTGGTCGATCCGGTCACGATGGCAGTTCTGTTCTTGAGCATTTGATTTCCTTTGGAGGGGGGGGGGGCGCCGGCTGAGTGGGCGTTTGATTATCCGTCTCAACCGCTGTTGCGCAAGCCCGCGGCGATGCCGTTGATGGAAAGATGGATGCCGCGCCGCACGCGCTCATCGGTGTTGCCGGCGCGGTGGCGCCGGATCAGCTCGACCTGCAGGTGGTTGAGCGGGTCAAGATACGCGAAACGATTCTTGATGGAGCGCGCGAGCGCCGGGTTGCCGGCCAGGAAGTCGCGCGCGCCGCTGATGGCGAACAGCGCTTCGGCGGTCAAGTCCCATTCGCGTTTGATGCGGGCGAAGATGGTCCTGGCGAGCCTGCGGTCCTTGACCATCTCGGCATAGCGCGAAGCGACGGCCAAGTCGGACTTGGCCAGCACCATGTCCATGTTCGACAGCAGGGATTGCAGGAAAGGCGAGGCGCGGTAAAACCGCGCCAGCGCGCGCATGCCGGCCTCGCCGTGGCGTTCGCGAAATGCGGCCACGCCCGAGCCGAAGCCGTACCAGCCCGGCAGCATCACCCGGCATTGCGCCCACGAAAAAACCCACGGAATGGCGCGCAGGTCCTCGATGCGGCCGGTGGCCTTGCGCGAGGCCGGCCGGCTGCCGATGTTGAGCTCGGCGATCTCCGAGATCGGGGTGGATTGAAAGAAATAATCGGTGAAACCCGGCGTTTCGTAGACAAGGTTGCGATAGGCGGCATGCGCTGCCGCCGAAATCTCGTTCATGGCCGCGATGAAGGTGCTGGTGCCCTGCACCTCCGCGCCGGCCAACTGCGGCAGCAGCGTGGCTTCAAGCGTCGCCGCCAGCAGCGTCTCGAGGTTGCGCCGGCCGGTCGCCGGGCTCGCATACTTGCTGGCGATGATTTCGCCCTGCTCGGTGAGCCGGATCTGGCCGTTGACGCTGCCCGGCGGCTGGGCCAGGATGGCCTGGTAGCTCGGACCGCCGCCGCGGCCGACCGAACCGCCGCGGCCGTGAAACAGGCGCAGGGTGATGCCGCGGGCGTTGAACAGTTCCACCAGCGCCACCTCGGCCAGGTAGAGCGACCATGTAGAGGTGAAAAAGCCGCCATCCTTGTTGCTGTCGGAGTAGCCCAGCATGATTTCCTGGGTGTTTCCCAGGCCGGCGATGACACTGCGCGCGGCCGGCAGGTCCAGCCAGCGGCGCATGATCTCGGCCGAACGTTCGAGGTCGGTGATCGATTCGAACAGCGGGATCACGTTCTGGCTCGCCACACCGACCTGCGGTAGGTAAAGGCCCGCCTCCTTCAGGAGGATCAGGACCTCGAGCATGTCAGATACCGACTCGCAATGCGAGATGATGTAGTTCGGGCATGCCTCGCGGCCGAACAGCGCCTGCAACTCCGCGGCCTTGCGCACGATCGACAGTTCCGACACCGTCTCGTCGGAATAGGTGGCGTAGGGCGAATGCAGCAGGCGGGCGTTGGCGAGTTCGCCCTCGAGCAGGGCGATGCGCGCGTCTTCGCCGAGCGCGCTGTAATCGGCGCATGCCCCCGCCATGGACAGCAACTCCCGGACGACGCGTTCGTGCGTCTCGGAGTTCTGCCGCAGGTCCACCGGGGAGAGATAGAAGCCGAAGATGCGCACCGCGCGGACCAGGGGCATCAGGCGCTGCCTGGCCAGGAGACCCGCGCCGTTGGCGCGCAGGGATTCCTCCACGATCGCGAGCTCGGACAGGAACTGCTGCGGGGTCTCGTAGGGCAGCGCGCTGCCGATCTCGTGGCGCGCCGCGTCGCCGCCGGTGAGGGCGCGCAGGGTGGCGGCCAGGCGCGCGTAGATGCCGACCAGCGCGCGCCGATAGGGCTCGGCCCTGCGGTGTTCCGACGGGTCCGGCGAGGCCTCCGACATGGCCGCCAGGGGTTCCGAGACCTTGACCAGTACCGTCGAGAGAGAGAGCTCGCGCCCCAGCTTGTGCACCTCGTCCAAGTAGTACTCCATGGCGATCCCGGCACCGCGCGTCAAGGCATGCGCGAGGGTGTCGGCGTTGACATAGGGATTGCCGTCGCGGTCGCCGCCGATCCAGCTGCCGACCCGGAAGATCGGCTGCATGTGGGCGAGTTTCGCCGCCGGCACGGCGCGCGCCACCAGTTCCTCGACCTCGCCGTAGAGGCGCGGCAGTTCGCGCAAGAAGGTATAGCGGAAGAAAGAGTGGCCGTTTTCGATCTCGTCGACCACCCGCAGCCGGGTGCGTCTGAGCATGCCGGTCTGCCAGAGGGTCAGCACCTTGGCATCGAGCGCTTGCAGCAGGGCCTCGCGTTCGGCCGGTGTCAGCGGCGCTGCGCCGAGCTCGGCCACCAGCCGCGCGACCTCGAGCTCGGTATCCAGGATGCTCTTGCGCTGCACCTCGGTGGGGTGGGCCGTCAGGACCGCGGTGAGGTTGGCATTCTCGAAGAACGCCCGCACCCGCCTGGGCGCGACCCGGCCGTCGGACACGCGCTTGAGGGCGAACGCCATCGTGCCCTCGCCGGGCGGCGCGCCGGCGATGGCGTCGAGGCGGGCACGCCGGCTCGCCTGCACGTCTTCCGCAATGTTGGTCAGGTGCGAGAAGTAGGAAAACGCCCGCACCACCGACACCGTGCGGTCGCGCGACAGCCGGTTGAGCACCGTGGTGAGGCGGCGGCGCGCGTCGCTGTCGTTGTCGCGGCGGAAGCGCACGGCCAGTTGGCGCACCGTTTCGATGACCTCGAAGGCATCCCTGCCTTCCTGCGCCTTGATGGTTTCGCCCAGCACCCGCCCGAGCAGGCGGATGTCCTCGCGCAACGGTGCGTCTTCGTATGCCACTTGCCTGGATGGGGTCATGATGTCAGGGCCGGTAGGATGGTTTGACGGGCTTGTCCATGCGAGGTCGATGTCGGCGTGCCTGATGCGATGACGCAAGCGATCATTTGCCCCTCAAGCGGGCGGTGGCCTGCTGCAGCCGCTCTTCAAGATAGGCGCCATAGAAATCGGGAACCGTGAAGCCTTCGAGCGGGGCCGCCAGGGCGCCCCCGCCCGCATCCACGAACACCACCGTCGGGTAAACACGCACACCATAGCGCCTTGCAATTTCCGCACCAGTGGCTTCCACCCCGTCGAAACCGCGCAGCTTTTGCGCGCGGGAGACCTCGACGGCGCGGGTGCGGGCGCTCCACTCGGGCGTGGCAGCGAGGGGCCGGATGTACTGCCGTCGGGCACGCTCGCAGAACGCACAGCCTGGCTGGGTGAAAAACAGCATGATCGGGCGGCGCGCCGCGCCCTTCTCGGCGGTGGCGGCTGCCAGGTTGTCCGCCATTTCGAGGGTAGCGGCGCGGGGCTGCATGGGCGCGATCAGGGCGAGCGCGCATGCTAAAATTTTGAGTGTCTGGAGCCATGTGCGCCATGGCTTCGAGAAAATCAGCGCAGTGCAATCGCGGGCGGTTTTTCGTCGCGTGCCCTGCTGTGGCGAAGGCGCGGCAACCATTGAGATCGCGCTGCAGTGGTCGGAATTCATAACTCTTTCGCGCGTTCTTGCCGCACTCGCGGGACCCGGGTCAATCTGAATGCAAAAGCAGCCTGAACGCCTCATCATCGCCTCGCGCGAAAGCCGGTTGGCCATGTGGCAAGCCGAACATGTCTGCGCTGCATTGCAACAATTATATCCGCGGTGCGATGTTTCCATCCTTGGCATGACCACGCGCGGCGACCAGATATTGGACCGGGCGCTTTCCAAGGTGGGCGGCAAGGGCCTGTTCATCAAGGAACTCGAGGCCGCGCTCATCGAAGGGCGCGCCGACCTGGCGGTGCATTCGATGAAGGATGTGCCGGTCGACCTGGCTGCGGAGTTCACGCTGGCCGCCACCCTGGTGCGCGAAGACCCGCGCGACGCTTTCATATCGAACGAGTTCGCCGACCTCGCCAGCCTTCCTCCCGGCGCCGTGGTGGGAACCTCGAGCCTGCGGCGCGAAGCGCAGATCCGGCGTCGCTATCCGCATCTGGCGGTACAGCCCCTGCGCGGCAATCTTGATACGAGGCTGCGCAAGCTCGACGCGGGCGACTATGCCGCCATCGTCCTGGCCGCTGCCGGGCTCAAGCGCCTTGGCATGGCCGAGCGCATCCGGGCTGTTTTACCGCCGTCGGATTCGCTGCCGGCGGCAGGGCAGGGCGCGCTCGCGATCGAGGTGATGGCGCATCGCACCGACATGATCGAATGGCTCAAGCCGCTGGACCACGCGGAAACCGCGATCTGCGTGCGCGCCGAGCGTTCCATCAGCCGCGCCCTGGGCGGCAGCTGTACCGTACCGCTCGCGGCCTACGCTGCCATGGAAGCCGGCCGATTGCGCCTGCGCGCCCGGGTGGCGTCGCCCGACGGCGCCGCCCTGGTCGAGACAGAGGCGGTCGGTGCCCTCGAGGATGCGGATGCGATGGCCGCTTCCGCCAGCACGGAATTGCTCGCGCGCGGCGCCGACCGGATTCTTGCCGCGCTCAAACAGGCGGTATGAAATCCGCGGGCATCGCGCCTGCGGACCCGAGCCTGCCCGTGCGTGCCATGGCAGGCACGAAGCCCCGCGGCCTGGCGGGCTGCCTCGAGGGGCGGTTGCTTCTGGTGACCCGGCCGCGCGAGCAGTCGGCCGCGCTGGTGAGCGCCATCGAGGCGGCTGGCGGCAAGGCGCAGATGCTGCCCTCGCTTGCCATCGGCCCGGTCCCCGACAGCGCGCCGCTCGATGCGGCACTGGCCGACTTGCCGGGCTATGACCTGGTGGTCTTTGTGAGCGTGAACGCGGTCCGCGAGGCCGTCGTACGTTGTGCCGTGCTGGGTTTGCCGGGGCTGGGCGGGATCAGCCTGGCGGCCGCGCCCGGACCGGCAACGGCGGCGGCACTGGGCGAGGCCGGCGCGGGCGCGGTGGTCACGCCTGCGAACCGGTTCGACAGCGCGGGCCTGATCGCGGAATTGTCGGCGCGCGCATGCCGGCCGCGCCGAGCGCTCATCCTGCGCGGGATGGACGACGACAGTCCCGGCAGCGCCGGTGCGGGCCGCGAGGAACTGGGGCGCTGGCTGGGCGAAAACGGGGCGTCGGTGGATATGCTCGCATGCTATCGCCGGGTTTGGGCGCGCCTGGATGACGCCCAACTCGCAACCCTGATCGAGGGTCCGGTTCCGGATGCAGCCATCGTCACCAGTTCCGAGGGCGCACGGGCGCTGGCGGCGATGCTCGGCGGCCCGGGCAGGGCATGGCTGGCCGAAGTGCCCATGTTCGTACCGCATGAACGTATCGCCCGCACCATGGCGGCACTCGGATTTGCAGCGGTGCATGTCACCGCGGGCGGCGATGCCGGCGTAATGCGCGGGCTCGTCAGGTTCTTCGCCGGGGGCGCGGATGAGTGAGGGCGCCGGCGGCACGCATGAGGCGCCTGGCGCGCCGCAGGCCGGCCCCGCGGTCGCTACGCGGACGGCGTCGGCAAGCCTCCCCGCCAGATGGCGGCAGTGGTGGACGCCCGCGCGCACCGCCATTGCCCTGCTGGGCCTGCTGTTTGTGGTGGGGTGGTGGGATTCGCGCTCGCAGGTCGCCTCCCTCCGGCAGGAACTGGCGGAGCGTCTCCGGGCGGAGCAGGAGATTTCCAGGCGCACCGAAAGCGCCGCGCGCGAGGCACAGGACCGCATGCGCGAGGCGTTGGCGCGGATGATGGCTCTCGAGGCGCGTATCGCCGAGTCGCAAAGCCAGCAGATCGCCCTGGAGAGCATGTACCAGGATCTCTCGCGCAATCGCGACGAGTGGGCCTTGTCCGAGATCGAGCAGACCCTGACGCTGGCCGCGCAGCAATTGCAGCTTGCAGGCAACGTACGCGGCGCCCTGATCGCCCTACAGAACGCCGATGCGCGCCTCGGACGCGCCGACCGCGCCCAGTTCATCGCGGTGCGCAGGGTTTTGCAGCGTGACATGGAGCGGCTCAAGGCCCTGCCACAGGTCGATACCACCGGCATCGCCATCCGGCTTGATTCGGTGATCGCCGCCGCGGACTCCATTCCGCTGGTGTTCGACGAAAAACTGCAGCCTCCGAGCCAGCGCGGCGGCGCGGCGGGGCGCGACCGGGCCGCCGCCGGCCAGGAACTAAAGCCCGGGCCGGAGGCTTCCTTATGGGCACGCCTGCGGGATGATGCCTGGGAGCAGTTCCGCCAACTGGTGCGCATCCGCGACATCGAGAACGCGGACCCGGTGTTGTTGACCCCGACCCAGGCTTTCTTCCTGCGCGAGAATTTCAAGCTGCGTCTGCTCAACGCGCGGATTGCATTGTTGCAGCGCAACGAGGCCGTCTTCCGGCAGGATCTTGCGGCGGCCAACCAGTGGCTGGTGCGCTATTTCGATGTGCGTTCCCGCGCCGGCGCGGGCGCCCAGAGCACGCTGAACTCCCTCATCGCCGGTGCGGTGAGCATCGAATTGCCGACCCTCGCCGAAAGCCTCAACGCGGTGCGCAACTACAAGGCGCCGGCGCGGCCGCCGGCCCGCTAGGCATGCGCGGCCTGTTTTGGATCCTGGCCCTGTTCGCCTCGGCGGTGGGGCTCTCGCTGGTGGCGCGCTACAACGATGGCTACGTGCTTCTATTTATCGCGCCCAAGCGCATCGAGCTTTCGCTCACGCTGTTTGCGATCCTGCAGGTGGCGGCGTTCGTGGTGCTGTATTTTTTCGTCCGGGCGGCCGCCTACACGCTGCGCCTGCCCGACATCGTGCGCGAGCTGCGCGCCAAGCGCAAGCAGGCGCACGCGCGGCACGCGCTCTTCGATGCGATAGTCGGGCTCTATGAGGGCCGCTATGCGCGCGCCGAGCGCGCGGCCCGCGAAGCGTTCAATGCCGGAGAGGACCGCGCGCTGGCGGCGTTGATCGGTGCGCGCGCGGCGCACCTGCTCAACCAGGGCGCCATGCGCGACCAGTGGCTCGACCATGCCATCGCCAGGGCGCAGGACGAAAGCGCGCGCCCGTTGCTGCACGCGGCCCTGATGACACGGGCGGAGTTGCTGGCCGATGAACATCGCGATACCGAGGCCCTCGCGGTTCTAGGGGAACTCAACAGATCCGGCGCCCGCCATATCGCCGCGCAGCGCCTGGCGCTGAAATCCATGACCCGCGCAGGCGCGTGGGAGGACGCGCTGAAGACCGCCCGCCAGCTCGAGGAACATCGCGCCATCCATCCTGCCGTCACCGAGCGCTCCCGCGAACTCGCCTATGCCGGTCTGTTCGCGGCGGCGGACCCGCCGCTGCTGCGCGAGCGGCTGCGCCGGGTGCCGCGCGAGGAGCTTCACATGGCGCCGGTCGCCCGTACCGTCGCGCGCGGGCTGGTGTCCGCCGGGCTGGTCGATGAGGCACGCGTGGTCATCGAATCGGTGCTCGACGAGCATTGGGACGAGGGTCTCGCCGGGCTGTACGCGGATTGCGCGGGCGCGGTGCCGGGGGCGGAAATCGGTCCTTTCCTGGAGCGCTGCGAATCGTGGCGGCAGCGCCATGCCAGGGAGCCCTCGCTGCTGCTGGTGCTCGGCCGCCTGTGTGCCATCGCCGGTCTGTGGGGCAAGGCGCAGGCGTATCTGGAGCAATCCATCGAGGTGCGCCAGGACGCGCGGGCGCATGTTGAACTGGCGCGGGTATTTGAAGGCACCGGAAGGGCCGGCGACGCCGCACGGCACTATCGCATGGCGGCCTTGTTGCCAGCCGGGGGCTGATTCCGTCGTCATGCCGCGCATCCGAAAGGGTCCGCGCGAGCGGCCGGCGGCATCGGTCGCCGTGGCTGTTATGGCATAATCGAGAGTCTTCGCTGAAGCTCTCAAGTCGTCGCCTTTGAATTCCATGGCGCCGCCCAACCCATGCCGCAGACGCTCTACGACAAGTTATGGGACGCGCATGTCGTCCACTCCGAGGAAGATGGTACGGCGCTGCTGTACATCGACCGGCACCTGGTGCATGAGGTAACCAGCCCGCAGGCATTCGAAGGCCTGCGTGTGGCCGGCCGCAAGGTCTGGCGGACGGATTCGATCGTCAGCACGGCGGATCACAACACCCCGACCACGGACTGGCACCTGGGCATCGAAGGCATCGCCGACGAGGTCGCCCGGGAGCAGATCGTCACCCTGGACCGCAACATCAAGGCGCATGGCGCGCTGGCCTATTTTCCGTTCCTCGACAAACGGCAGGGCATCGTCCACGTGATCGGGCCCGAACAGGGTGCGACCCTGCCGGGGATGACCGTCGTGTGCGGCGATTCGCACACGTCGACCCATGGTGCGTTCGCCTGCCTGGCGCACGGCATCGGGACCTCCGAGGTCGAGCATGTCATGGCCACCCAGTGCCTGGTGGCCAAGAAGATGAAGTCCATGCTGGTGCGCGTCGAAGGGGTGTTGCCCGCGGGTGTCACGGCCAAGGACATGGCGCTCGCCATCATCGGCAGGATAGGCACCGCCGGCGGCACCGGATGCGCGATCGAGTTCGCCGGCAGCGCGGTGCGCGGCCTGTCCATGGAGGGCCGCATGACCCTCTGCAACATGGCCATCGAAGCCGGCGCACGCGCCGGCATGGTCGCTTTCGACGAGGCGACTGCGGCCTACCTCAGGGGCCGGCCGTTTGCGCCCAAGGGAGCCGAGTGGGATCTCGCCGTCGCCTACTGGAAGACCCTGCGCTCGGATGATGATGCCAGATTCGATGTGGTTGTCGACATGCGCGGCGAGGAGATTCTTCCGCATGTGACCTGGGGCACCTCTCCCGAGATGGTCACCACC
>CANGUJ010000084.1 GCA_947456845.1 Burkholderiales bacterium
GCCGTCAGGCCTGGTCAGGACGGCGGCCACGACTTCGACGATTGGGCGGTTCACGGAATATGGTGCCGCGCTCCGCGTTCAGCGGGCGGACTTGCGCGGCGCTCGAGCTTTCGGGGTCTCGATTCGTTTGCCCAGTTTGCCCGCGTGGTCACGCGCGAATTGCCAGGCCACCCGTCCCGAGCGCGAACCGCGCTCTATGGTCCAGGCCAGCGCCGCGGTGTGGGCTTCCTCGATTTCCCCCGGGGTGCAGCCGAAATGCGCGAGCCAATGGTCGACGATGGCGATGTACTCGTCCTGGTCGAAGGGGTAGAACGAAAGCCAAATGCCGAATCGCTCAGAAAGGGATATCTTTTCCTCGGCCGACTCGCCAGGATGGATCTCCTCTCCCACATGCTTGTACTCGAGGTTTTCGTGCATGTACTCCGGCAGCAGGTGGCGGCGATTCGATGTCGCATAGATCAGGCTGTTGTCCGATGCCGCCGACACCGAGCCGTCCAACGCCACCTTGAGGGACTTGTAGCTGGCATCGCCCTCGTCGAACGACAGGTCATCACAAAAGATGATGAAGCGTTCCGGCCGCTTTTCGATCAGGTCGGTGATTTCGCCCAGGTCCACCAGTTCGGACTTGTCGACCTCGATCAGGCGCAGCCCGCGAGCGGCGTATTTGTTCAGCATTGCCTTGACCAGTGAAGACTTGCCGGTACCGCGTGCGCCGGTGAGGAGCACGTTGTTGGCAGGCAGCCCTTCGACGAACTGCCGCGTGTTCTGCTCCATGGCCTTGCGCTGGCGCTCCACCCCCTGCAGGTTTGACAGCTTGATCTGCGACAGCCGCGGCACGGGCTGCAGCCAGCCGCGCCCGTTGGTCTTGCGCCAGCGAAAGGCTACCGCGTCATCCCACGGCGTAGCCTGGGGCGCCGGCGGCAGGACGGCTTCAAGCTTGTCGATGAACTGGTGGGCGCGCTGGATCAGGTTGGCTAGGTCATTCATGGGCATTGCGGCAAGTGCGGAGCCGCTACGGTGGTGTGTGATGTCGCGTCGACGCCTGCGCGGCGCCTAGCTGCGATAGTCGGCGTTGATGGAGACGTAGTCGTGGGACAGGTCGCAGGTCCATATCGTCGCTGCCGCCGCGCCGCGATTGAGAACGACGCGGATGGTGATCTCCTGCTGTTTCATGATGCGCTGGCCGTCTTCCTCGCGATACGCAGGGTGGCGGCCGCCGTTCTTGACTACCAGAACATCGTCAAGATGCAGGTCGATGGCACCCTGGTCGAGATCATCGATGCCGGCATAGCCGACGGCCGCAAGAATGCGCCCGAGGTTGGGGTCGGAGGCGAAGAAGGCGGTCTTCACCAACGGCGAATGGCCGATTGCATACGCGACCTTGCGGCATTCATCGATGCTGGCGCCGGCCTCGACCCGCACAGTGATGAATTTAGTGGCGCCTTCGCCGTCGCGCACGATCGCCTGGGCGAGTTCGATCGCCAGTTCATCGAGCGCGCGGGCGAAGGTCTTGCCATCCGGCGTGTTGATGCCGGTGATGGCCGGCGCAGCCGACTGTCCGGTCGCAGCCACCACGAACGAGTCGTTGGTCGAGGTGTCACCGTCGATGGTGATGGAGTTGAATGACGCATCGGCCGCGCGGCTTGCCATGGCCTTGAGGACATGGGGGGACACGCGCGCGTCTGTTGCTATGAAGCCGAGCATGGTGGCCATGTTGGGACGGATCATCCCGGCACCTTTTGCGATGCCCGTCAAGGTGACGGGCTGGCCGCCGATGCGGAGGGTGCGCGACGCCGCCTTGGGCAGGGTGTCGGTGGTCATGATGGCATGGGCGGCGTCGAGCCAGTTGGCCTTGCCGAGGGCCTGCGCCGCCTGTTCGACGCCTCTGAGCAGGCGATCCATCGGCAGGGTTTCCATGATGACGCCGGTTGAGAACGGCAGTACTTGCGCCGCATCGATGCCGAGGCGGGCGGCCACGGCGGCGCAGGTTGCGCGTGCGTCGGCAAGGCCGGTTTCGCCGGTGCCGGCGTTCGCGTTTCCGGTATTGACGACCATCGCGCGGATTCCGGCTGACCCAGCGATGTGCTCGCGACAGACCGTTACCGGGGCGGCGCAGAAGCGGTTGCGCGTGAACACGCCGGCGACGCTCGAGCCTTCGGCGAGGCGCATGAGCAGGACATCACGGCGGTTGGCCTTGCGGATTCCCGCCTCCACGACCGCCAGTTCGACGCCGGCAATGGCGGCCAGTGCGGCTGCCTCGGGCACTTTCAGGTTCACGGGCATGACGGATTCCTGTCGCGTCGGAGACGGGATGGGGGCTGATGCGCGACGGCGTGTGTCAGGCGAGCTTGCCGTGGCACTGCTTGTACTTCTTGCCGGACCCGCACGGGCAGGGATCGTTACGCCCCACCTTCTGCGTGAACCGTTTGAAAGGGGCAAGCGCTTCTGCAGGTTCGGTCGGTTCAGCGTTGGCGAGGGCGTGCTGCAACCGCATGCGCGCCTCCATTTCCTCCGCCTCCTTGCGGGCCTGTGCTTCGGCCGCCTCGACTTCTTCGCGCGACCGTACCCTGACGGTCATCAGCGTCTTCGTGACGTCGTGCTTCACATTTTCGAGGAAGGCCTGGAACAGCTCGAATGCCTCGCGCTTGTATTCCTGCTTTGGGTTCTTCTGCGCATAACCGCGCAGGTGGATACCCTGTCGCAGGTGATCGAGCGCCGCCAGGTGCTCGCGCCAGTGCTGATCGATCGACTGCAGCATGACCGAGCGCTCGAAGGACATCCAGTTCTCACGACCGACGGTCTCGACCTTGGCGTGATACGCGCGCGTGGCGATTCCGGCAACGCGGCCGAGAATGTCCTCGCCGCTGAGATTGGAATCCGCCGCCGCCCACTCGTGCACCGGCGCGTCGAGGCCCCAGTCGTCACGCAGGATGGCGTTGAGCCCGTCGAGATCCCATTGTTCCTCGACGCTCTCTGCGGGCACGTGCGTGCGCACGATCTGGGCGAATACGCCGGCGCGCAGTCGATCGATGGTTTCCGTGATGTCGTCCGAGTCGAGCAGCTCATTGCGTTGCTGGTAGACCACCTTGCGCTGGTCGTTGGCCACATCGTCGTATTCGAGCAGCTGCTTGCGGATATCGAAGTTGCGCGCCTCCACCTTGCGCTGGGCGGACTCGATCGAGCGTGTCACGATGCCCGCCTCGATGGCCTCCCCGTCCGGCATGTTGAGCCGGTCCATGATTGCCTTGACGCGGTCGCCGGCGAAGATGCGCAGAAGCGGGTCTTCGAGGGAAAGATAAAAGCGCGACGATCCGGGATCCCCCTGCCGGCCTGCGCGGCCGCGTAGCTGATTGTCGACGCGGCGCGACTCGTGGCGTTCGGTGCCGATGATGTGCAGGCCGCCGGCGGCGAGGACCGCGGCATGCAGGGCCTCCCATTCGCCGCGCAGTTTGGAGATGCGCTCGGCCTTGTCCGCCTCGGATAGGTTCTCGGTGGCTTCGACGAGGTCGATCTGCTTTTCGACGTTTCCGCCCAGCACGATGTCGGTACCGCGGCCGGCCATGTTGGTGGCGATGGTGATCATGCGCGGGCGACCGGCCTGCGCGACGATCTCGGCTTCGCGGGCGTGCTGCTTGGCGTTCAGAACCTGATGCGGCAGCTTGTGCTTCTCCAGCATGCCGGACAGGAGTTCCGAGCTCTCGATGGAGGTCGTTCCCACCAGGACCGGCTGCCCGCGCTGCTGGCAATCGGTGATGTCGGCGATGATGGCGTTGTATTTTTCGCGCGTGGTGCGAAACACCTGGTCGAGACGGTCCTTGCGCACCATCGGCCGGTGCGTGGGGATGATCACCGTTTCCAGGCCGTAGATCTCCTGGAACTCGTAGGCTTCGGTGTCCGCAGTACCCGTCATGCCCGCCAGCTTGCCGTACATGCGGAAGTAGTTCTGGAAGGTGATCGATGCCAGTGTCTGGTTCTCGGCCTGGATCTGCACGTTCTCCTTGGCCTCGACGGCCTGATGCAGGCCGTCCGACCAGCGCCGACCGCTCATCAGGCGCCCGGTGAATTCATCGACGATGGTGACTTCGCCGTTCTGTACGACGTAATGCTGGTCCTTGTGATAAAGCTGATGGGCGCGCAGCGCCGCGTACAGGTGGTGCATCAGCGCGATGTGCTGCGGCTCGTACAGGCTGCCCCCCTCGGGCAGGAGCTTGAGGCGCGCAAGAACCTCTTCGGCGTGCTCGAACCCCTTTTCGGACAGGTGCACCTGATGCGCCTTCTCGTCCACCCAGAAGTCCCCGGGGGGCTCCGGCTGGTCTACCTTGGGTTCCGTCGCCATGCGCGTCAGAAGGGGCGCCACCTCGTTCATCCGGTAGTACAACTCGGTGTGGTCGTCGGCCTGGCCGGAAATGATAAGCGGCGTGCGCGCCTCGTCGATCAGGATCGAGTCGACTTCGTCGACGATCGCGTAATGCAAGGGGCGCTGGCGGCGGCCGCCGCGCTCGTGCTCGAGGTTGTCGCGCAGGTACTCGAAACCGAATTCGTTGTTGGTGCCGTAGGTGATGTCGCAGGCGTAGGCGGCCTGCTTCTCCTGGGTATCTGACTCCGACAGATTGACTCCCACGGTGAGCCCGAGGAAGCTGTAGAGCTTGCCCATCCACTCCGCGTCGCGTTTGGCGAGGTAGTCGTTGACAGTCACGACGTGTACGCCTTTGCCGGCGAGCGCATTAAGGTAGGCGGGTAAGGTGGCGACCAGGGTCTTGCCTTCCCCGGTGCGCATTTCGGCGATCTTGCCGTAGTGCAAGGCCATGCCGCCGACCATCTGCATATCGAAATGGCGCATGCCGAGCGCACGCTTGCCGCCCTCGCGTACCACGGCGAACGCTTCAGGCAGGATTTCGTCCAGGCTTGCGCCGGCCTGAACGCGGTTCCTCAGCTGTTCGGTACGTCCGCGCAGTGCGTCGTCGTCGAGTTTGGCCAGTTCAGGTTCCAGGAGGTTGATCGCCGCGACCTTGCGCGAGTATTCCTTCAACAACCTGTCGTTGCGGCTGCCGAAAATCTTCTTGAGTATGCCGGTGACCATTGGGAATTCGAATTGGCGGCGTGATTACGCGCCGTTGATGGCGTCCTGAAGCGAGCCAGGACATGAAAGGCGGATTGCGGACGCCCGGGTTGGGGCGCTCATTGCCGGTTTAACCATGGTTGCGGGTACTGCAAGCTCGCCCCGTAGGTTCCGGCTGCCACTGACTGCAGTCCATCCGACAGCGAGTGCGAAGCTACAAGATTCAACCTCGCATTTTAACATGCGGGTCAGCGGCTCCGTGCGCGCTCTGTTGGTCAGCGCGGAGAGCCGGCAGCCACTTTCGGCCCTGTCTGGCGCGGCGCCACCGCAGCGGTCGCGGCGACCGGCTGGGCAGCCTGGAGGAATTTCACGGGGTTCTGTGCCAGTCCCCGATAGCGGACCTCGAAATGCAGGTGTGGGCCGGTCGACCGGCCGGTCGACCCGACCTCAGCGATCTTCTGGCCGCGCTTGACGATGTCCCCTGGCTTCACGTTCATGACCGAGGCGTGCGCATAGCGCGTGACGATTTCGCCGCCATGGTCGATCTCGATCATGTTGCCGAAGGCATGGTGCCACTCTGCAGCGATGACCACGCCCCCTGCCGCTGCCACGATCGGGGAGCCCGGCTGGGTGATGAAGTCGATACCCTCGTGCATCGCCGACTGGCCGGTGATCGGGTCGATGCGATAGCCGAAGCCGGAGGCGTTGTATTCGGCGTTGACCGGCAGGGCCGTCGGCAGACGTTTTGCCTTGAGCTTGGCATTGAACAATTCCGACTCCGCGACATTGAGGAAATCCGCCCGGCTTTCGAGGCCGCGGGACAGCATTTCCAGTTCGCGCGCGAATTCACCCAGCGATAAATCGCGCATCGGGGAGACGATGGCACCGCCACGGCCCGGCGGGTCCGAGGTGCGGAACTCCTGTGGCTTGACGCCTGCGAGCCCGGATACGCGTTCACCCAAAGCATCGAGGCGCATGAGTTGCGCCTGCATTTCGCCCAGTTTGACCGCCATCGCGTTGAGGTTCTGGCGCAGGAATTCCTCGTTGCGCCGCGCTTCGCTCGCCTGCAGGTTCTTCACCAGCGTCTCGAGGATCGGCAGGCGAATTGCAGCGGCATACTTGAAGCTTACGTAGTAGAGCAGAGCCGCACCCGCGATGATGGCGAGGGTCGCGAAAATCGAGGCGAAAATCACATGACGCGCTGTCAGGGTCACCGAACGCGGCGTTGCCAACCGATGTGCAAAGACAATAATATGCATCCCAACCCACCTCCACGGCATTCACCTGGAAAACACGGGCGCACAAACAAGGCAGACCGTGAGATCCGATCCCGACCAGCAGTTACCGCAGGCATTCATTGCAAAGAGTGAAAGCCTTGCGGCACTGGCAGACCGGGCGGGACTGCTGATCGAAATGCGGCAGATTTTTCGGGAAGTCGCACCCGCAGGCATTTCTCATGCTTGCCAGGTCGCCAACTTCAGGAACGGCATTGTGATCGTTGCCGCCCAGAACAGCGCTGCTGCCGCGAAAATCAAACAAATCGCCCCCCGATTGATGTCTCTTTATCTTTCGAGGGGGTGGCAGGTTAACGCAATACAGGTCCAAGTTCAATGATGGACAAAGCGTTGCGGCACAAGGGTTTTCGAGAGAGCGTTCCGAAAGCGTTGGCGTACATGGCCCGCGCCGAGGCCTAAACGCAAAAAAACGTAAAATCGCGTCAGTGAGCGCTAACAATCTCTCTCAGACTTAAACGGCAAGCCTTTCGAGCATCAGCACTGAAAAAAACAGGATGGCGGCTGCGGCTGTCGCCGTCAGCAGGCGTCGCGCCAGACGCCAATAGCCGGGATTGCCGGTCCACAAGTAGAGGGCTACGCTCACGCAGATGCCCAGTCCGGCGAGCAGCATGAGCCAGCGGGCAATCAGCATGGCAAGGGGGGCGCGCCGCGGTGCGAGTGGCGTGACAGAAAGATCACCAGGCGGCCGATAGGGGGGTAGTCAGTGGCGGGCGAGCGAACAGCGGGCTATCCGCTTCCTTGTCGAAACTGACAAGTTCCCAGGCTGAGCGATCTGCCAAAAGGGCACGCAGGAGGCGATTATTCAAGGCGTGGCCGGCCTTGTGCGCCGAATAGGCGCCTATCAGCGGATAGCCGAATACATACAGATCGCCGATCGCATCGAGGATCTTGTGCTTGACGAACTCGTCCGCATAGCGCAATCCGTCGCTGTTGAGCACCCTGAACTCGTCCATCACGATGGCGTTATCCATGCTGCCGCCCAGCGCCAGCCCGTTGGACCGCAGCGTTTCGACATCCTGCATGAAGCCGAACGTGCGCGCGCGAGCCACTTCCTTGGTATAGGGCGTTTGCCCGAGGTCGACCGTGGCGGATTGCCCGGTCTGGTCCACCGCAGGGTGATTGAAGTCGATGCTGAATTCAAGCTTGAAACCGTTGAACGGTTCGAGTTTCACCCAGCGCGAGTTCTTGCCTTCGCCTTCGCGGACCTCGACTGTTTTCAGGACGCGCGCGAACTTCTTGGCCTGATTCTGTTCCACCAGACCGGCCGATTGCAGCAGGTACACGAAAGGCGCCGCGCTGCCGTCCAGGATGGGGATCTCCGGCGCAGTCACTTCGACACAGGCGTTGTCGAGACCGAGCCCCGCCATCGCCGACAGCAGATGCTCTACCGTAGAGATGCGCACCTCGCCGGCGGGCCCGTCGGCGATGAGACAGGACGACATCCGGGTATCGCGCACCGCCTCGGGTCGGGCAAGAATGCGTATCGGCGGAGCAAGATCGGTACGCTCGAAGACGATGCCCGTATTGGGCGGCGCCGGCCGGAGCGTCAGCCGCACCTTTTCCCCGGTGTGCAAACCGACGCCAGTGGCGGTAACGGCCTGCTTGAGCGTACGCTGCTTGAGCATCTTGCTGAGACCGCGGCGGCGGGTGACCATAGCCACCCGCGACGCGGACCGGCAGGTCAGGCCTGCGAGAGCATCGTTTCCGCGGTGCTCACCTCGAACTTGCCGGGCGCCTCGCGGTTCAGGGACTTGACCACGCCATCGACTACCAGCATCGAGTAGCGGTCCGAGCGCACACCCATGCCGCGCGCGGTGAGGTCCAGGGTCAGGCCCAGGGCGGTCGTGTAGGCGCCGCTTCCGTCAGCCATCATGCGCACCTTGCCGCCGGCCTTCTGCTCGCGGCCCCAGGCACCCATGACGAAGGCATCGTTGACCGAAATGCACCAGATTTCGTCAATGCCCTTGGCCCTGAGCGCCTCGTAGTGGGCCAGATAGCCGGGAACATGCTTGGCCGAGCAGGTCGGGGTAAAGGCGCCGGGCAGTCCGAAGATCGCGATCTTCTTGCCTTTGACCAGATCTTCCACCTTGAAAGTATTCGGTCCCACCGAGCAGCCATTGCCCTCGACCTCGATGAACTCCGCGAGTGTGCCTGCGGGTAGCGTATCGCCAACCTTGATTGTCATTGCCGTTTCTCCTGAATTGCGCCACTGCGTGGCGGGTGAGTGGGTTTGAAAGCCGTGGTCTCGAGTGACAAGTTACAGCGGCGCTTGACTGGCAGAAGTCCGGAATCGGCGTCGCGAAGACCAAGATTGTAGCCGGGTGGGTGAACGATGCAAACGAGTTTCGCCGACCGGCCCGCACGCGCGGGGACCCTGTGCGGTCCGGGGTGCGCCAGGCAGAGGTCGCGCTGCGGGACCGAATTCAACCGCTCGGGGGCGCAGGGTGCGCAAGCGGCCGGGCCTTGGGCATAATATGCAACGTCCGGAAAAGACAACGCCACGCGGCGTTTCATCCATCTTCTGTCAGGGCAGGGTGTTCGATGACCATTGTTGCGATGGGGCGGGAAATGGGCAGCCAGGGCCTGGAGGTTGCCCATGGCGTCGCCGCCGGGCTGGACGCGGTCGTGGTCCACTACGAGATCATCGATCATCTGGGCGACCGGAACCGGATTCGCAAGAGCCATGTGGTCAGGCTGCTCGGTCAGGGCGATGATGTCGCGAAACCGCTCACCATTGAGGATACCTTGCCCACGATGCTCTCGGCGACCGAGATCCTGGATATCGCCTCGATCCCCGAGAACGTCGTTCTGCGCGGATGGGGCGCGGTCGCGTTGCTGCGCGAGGTTCCGCATGTGGTGCGGGTGCGCATCACGGCGCCCTTCGAGACCCGCGTACGCAACCTGATGCGCACGGCACGCGCGGACGACGAGGAGCGTATCCGCGAGGAAATCCGCCTGTTCGACGAGGCGCACGCCGCGGTGATGCGACGCCACTTCGATGTGGACTATCGCGACCCGGACCTCTACGATCTCGTGCTCGATACCAGCGAATTGCCGCCCGGCGAGTGCGCACAGTGCGTCATCGACTACACGCGGGACAAGCGCTTCATCGAGACGTGCGAATCGCGCATGCGCCTGGTTAGTCTGTCGATTGCGGCGCATGTGCGCGCCTTGCTCAAGCTTCACCCGCCGACCCGCGACCTCAAACTGAATGTCGGCGCCGAGGAAGGAGTGGTCACCCTGTCGGGGGTGGTGGGATCGGTCGATTTGAAGACCCGCTGCGAGCGGGTCGCCTGGCGGGTACCCGGAATCAAGGCGGTGCGCAACGAACTGCGCGTTGCCGCCTGATTACCGCTCGCGGCCGCGGGCTGGCGCTAGCGCATGCCGGGCATGCCGCCGCCCATGAAACGGCCCATGCCGCGCATCATCTTGGCGATACCGCCTTTTTTCATCTGTTTCATCATCGCCTGCATCTGCTCGAACTGCTTGAGCAGTCGGTTGACCTCCTGCACCTGAACACCGGCGCCCTTGGCGATGCGCTGCTTGCGCTTGGCCTTGATCAGGTCCGGGTGTTTGCGCTCGCCCGGCGTCATCGCGTTGATGATGCCTTCCATGCGCCGCACGTCGCGCTCGGCCCGGCCCATGTCCGCGCCCTGGGCTGCCTGGGACAACTGGGCGGGAAGCTTGTCCATAAGGCCGGCCAGACCCCCCATGCTGCGCATCTGTCCGATCTGTGACTTGAAGTCCTCGAGATCGAACCCCTCCCCGGAGCGGAACTTGTCAGCTACCTTCTTGGCGGCATCGAGGTCCATGCCCTTCTGGGCCTCTTCCACCAGGGAGACGATGTCGCCCATGCCAAGGATCCGGCCGGCCATGCGCTCCGGGTGAAAGACTTCCAGGCCGGACAGTTTTTCCCCGATGCCCGAGAACTTGATGGGCGCGCCGGTGATGTGGCGGACCGAGAGAGCCGCGCCGCCACGGGAATCGCCGTCGAGCTTGGTCAGGACGATGCCGGACAACGGCAGGGCGTCATGGAAGGCTTTCGCGGTATTCACCGCGTCCTGGCCCAGCATGGCGTCGACGACAAACAGGGTTTCGATCGGGTTGGCTGCGGCATGCAGGGCGCGAATCTCCTCCATCATCGCCGCGTCGATGCCCAGGCGGCCGGCGGTGTCCAGGATGAGGACATCGTGATAGTGGGTTTTCGCCCAGTTGATCGCGTCGCGGGCGATATCGACGGGCTTCTGGTCGGCGCTGGAAGGGAAGAAATCGGCCCCCGCCTGCGCGGTGACGGTCTCGAGCTGCTTTATGGCGGCTGGGCGGTAGACGTCGGCCGAGACGGTCAGCACCTTCTTCTTGTGGTGCTCGCGGATGTATTTCGCCAGCTTGCCGGCCGTGGTGGTCTTGCCCGCGCCCTGCAGACCGGCAAGAAGAATCACCGCCGGCGGGGTGGTCGCGAAGTTCAATTCGCTCGCGCTTCCGCCCATGATGTCGGCGAGTTCGCGATTGACCACACCGACCAGTGCCTGGCCCGGTGTCAGACTGCCGATCACCTCGGCACCCTGCGCCTTTTCCTTGATCCTGCCGATCAGGTCGCGGACGACAGGCAGCGCGACGTCCGCCTCCAGCAGGGCCATGCGCACCTCGCGCAGCATGTCGGCCATGTTGGATTCGGTGAGCCGGGCCTCTCCGCGCAGGGTTTTGACGACCCGCGAAAGACGGCTGGTAAGGTTTTCTAGCATGGCATTCCGGGGCGTGGCGCAAGCAGGTTGCACTACAATCATTTCATGCTGAAGATTCTACTCCACGTGTTTTGCGCCTCGAGCTATGGAGTGCTCGCCTTGCATTTCTGGCGCAGTCGCTGGCAGGTCTGGTCCGTGCCTGCCGGCGGCGGGGCGCAACCGCGCCAGTGGGAACGCGGTGTGCTCGCGGTGCTGGTGGCCCTGCATGCCTTTCTGCTGTTCCGCGACGTCCTCGGCGGCGATGGCTTTCGCTTCGGTTTCGCCCACGCCA
>CANGUJ010000085.1 GCA_947456845.1 Burkholderiales bacterium
CGCCTTGATGTCGCCCACGCCGCAGCCGCGCACCTTGGGTTTGCGGTGGGTGTTGGTGACGATCCAGTCGTAGATCTTCTGCACCTTCTCGACGTCGGTGCGGGCGCCCTTGGCCGCCATCTGCGCTGTCTCGCGGACGATGCTGTCGAACGGCATCAGGTCGGTGGCGGCGGTCCAGTACTTGAGGGTGGCGGCGTCCTCTTTCGCGGCGACTTTCTTGGTCCAGTCGACGGCGCGGTTCTGGGTGCGGATGCGGCTGGTGAGTTCGATCGCCGGCCTGGCCTCGCCGTCGGCGAATTCGCATTGCAGCATCTTTGCGCCGTACTCCTCGTCGGCGGTCTGGCGTGCGGACTTGGCGTTGCCCGTCCAGGTGGATTCAAGCGACTGCTGGTATTCCGTGTCGGTCGAAGGGATCGGCAACCACACCTGGGTTACGCCCTTGGGGTTGGCCACTTCGACCCGGGTGGTCAACTCGAAGGTGCGCCAGATGCCGGGCTTCGGCTCGAAGGTGCGCGCCTGCGCAAAGGCGGCCAGCGGCATCGAGGTGGCGGCAGCGGCGCTCAGGCTGCCCTTAAGAAATCGGCGACGGCTGTAGTGGGGAATGAAATGCTCCTGAAAAAAACTCGGGTGCCGGGGCCCCAAGGCGCACGGCATCGATCCAGGACGCGGCGTCGCCGCATGGCGCGGCGCGGGTCACAAAAAGCCTAAAAGAGCGTGAGTGATGCGCGCAAAGGCGCACCGATTGTCCGCCGCACTCAGCGCGGCAGCAGGTCGCGCACCAGTTTTTCGGCGGCGTCGGACGCCCAGTCGAATTTACCCACCACCACCAGCTTGTCGGGGCCGAGGCGATCGGCCAGCGCCTGCATCGACGGCATTTCGGCGTGGCAAGGTTCGCACCAGGTGGCCCAGAAGCTGACCAGCACCACACGGCCCTTGTGGTGCGACAAGGACCAACTCGTGCCGTCGAGCGCGGAAAGCGCGAGCGGCGGCGTCTTGCCGGCTTTCCAGGGCGTGGTTTCCGATGCGGCCCGGGCGTGTTGCACCAAGCCCATGCCGGCGCACGCCAGCATGGCCAGCGCCGGCGCGGGCTCACGCCGCCTTCTTCTTTTCCTTGAGCAGCGCGCCCAGGTAGCGGCCGGTATAGCTGGCCTTGCTGGCGGCTACCTCCTCCGGCGTGCCGGCGGCGATGATCCTGCCGCCGCCGTCGCCGCCCTCCGGCCCCATGTCCACGATCCAGTCGGCGGTCTTGATCACGTCCAGGTTGTGCTCGATGATCACCACGGTGTTGCCGCCGTCGCGCAGTTTGTGCAGCACGGTGAGCAGCAGGTCGATGTCCTGGAAGTGCAGGCCGGTGGTGGGCTCGTCGAGGATGTACAGCGTGCGCCCGGTGTCGCGCTTGGAAAGCTCCAACGAGAGTTTGACCCGCTGCGCTTCGCCGCCCGAGAGCGTGGTGGCGGACTGGCCGAGCTTGATGTAGCCCAGGCCGACGTCGAGCAGGGTGTGCAGCTTGCGGGCGACCGTGGGCACCGGCTTGAAGAAGGTGTAGGCGTCCTCCACCGTCAGTTCCAGCACCTCGGTGATGTTCTTGCCCTTGTATTGCACTTCAAGGGTTTCGCGGTTGTAGCGCTTGCCGTGGCACACGTCGCAAGGCACGTACACGTCGGGCAGGAAGTGCATTTCCACCTTGATGACGCCGTCGCCCTGGCAGGACTCGCAGCGCCCGCCTTTCACGTTGAAGGAGAAGCGGCCCGGCTCGTAGCCGCGCTCGCGCGCCATCGGCGCCTGGGCGAACAGCTCGCGGATGGGGGTGAACAGGCCGGTGTAGGTGGCGGGGTTGGAGCGCGGCGTGCGGCCGATGGGCGACTGGTCGACCGCGATCACCTTGTCGAAGTGTTCCAGGCCCGCGATGCGCTCGTGTGCCGCCGCCGGCGTGGAGGAGCCGTAAAGATGGTGCGCGATGGCGTTGTAGAGGGTGTCGTTGATCAGGGTGGACTTGCCCGAGCCCGACACGCCGGTGATGCAGATCATCAGCCCGACCGGCAGGTCGAGGGTGACGTTCTTGAGGTTGTTGCCGGTGGCGCCGGCCACCTTGAGCATGCGCTTGGGGTCGGGTTTGATGCGCTTGGTCGGCACCTTGATCGACTTGCGGCCCGAGAGGAAGGCGCCGGTCAGGCTTTTGGGGTGGGCGCGGATCTCCTCCGGCGTACCTTGCGCCACGATCTCGCCGCCGTGTACACCGGCGCCCGGGCCGATGTCGACCACGTAGTCGGCGCACTGGATCGCGTCTTCGTCATGCTCGACCACGATCACGGTGTTGCCGAGGTCGCGCAGGTGCTTGAGGGTGCCGAGCAGGCGGTCGTTGTCGCGCTGGTGCAGGCCGATGGAGGGCTCGTCTAGCACATACATCACGCCGGTGAGACCCGAGCCGATCTGCGAGGCCAGGCGGATGCGCTGTGCCTCGCCGCCCGACAGGGTTTCGGCCGAGCGGTCGAGCGAGAGGTACTCCAGGCCCACGTCGTTCAGGAAGGACATGCGGCTGGCGATCTCCTTGACGATCTTGTCGGCGATCTGCGCCTTGTTGCCTTCCAGTGCCAGGTTCCTGAAGAAGCCCAGGCCTTCCTTGAGCGGCTTGCCGGATACCGAATAGATGGTCTCGCCGCCGACCTTCACGTTGCGCGCTTCTTCGCGCAGCCGGCTGCCCTGGCAGTCCGGGCAGGTCTTGTTGCTGATGTACTTGGCGAGTTCCTCGCGCACCACCACCGAGTCGGTTTCCTTGTAGCGCCGCTCGAGATTGGGGATGACGCCCTCGAACGCGTGCTCGCGCACCACCGTGCGGCCGCGGTCGTTGATGTACTGGAACGGGATCTTCTGGTTGCCCGAGCCGTGCAGGATCAGGTCCCGGGTTTTCTGCGCCATCTTCTCGAACGGCACCTCGAGCTCGAACCCGAAGTGCAGCGAGAGCGACTGCAACATCTGGAAATAGAACTGGTTGCGCCGGTCCCAGCCCTTGATGGCGCCGGAGGCGAGCGAAAGGTGCGGAAACGCCACCACCCGCTTGGGATCGAAAAACTGGATCACGCCGAGGCCGTCGCAGGCCGGGCACGCGCCCATCGGGTTGTTGAAGGAGAACAGGCGCGGCTCGAGCTCGGCGATCGAGTAGCCGCACTGCGGGCAGGAAAACTTGGCCGAGAACAGGTGTTCTTTCCCGGTATCGATTTCCAGCGCCACCGCGCGCCCTTCGGCAATGCGCAGACTGGTCTCGAACGACTCCGCCAGGCGCTGCTTCAGGTCTACCGATACCTTGAGCCGATCCACCACCACGTCGATGGAATGCTTGTGGGTTTTCTTGAGCGCGGGCACGGCGTCGATCTCGACCATCTTGCCGTCCACCCTGAGGCGCACGAAGCCCTGCGCGCGCATGCTGTCGATCAGGTCGCCGAACTCGCCCTTGCGCTCGGCCACCACCGGCGCCAGGATCGCCACCCGGGTGTCGGGCGGCAGGTCCAGCACGTGATCGACCATCTGCGAGACCGACTGCGCCGACAAGCCCAGGTTGTGCTCCGGGCAGTAGGGCGTGCCGACCCGCGCGTAGAGCAGGCGCAGGTAGTCGTGGATCTCGGTGACGGTGCCCACCGTGGAGCGCGGGTTGTGCGAGGTGGCCTTCTGCTCGATGGAAATGGCCGGCGAGAGGCCCTCGATCAGGTCCACATCCGGCTTGTCCATGCGCTGCAGGAACTGGCGCGCGTAGGCGGAGAGCGATTCCACGTAGCGGCGCTGGCCCTCCGCATACAGCGTATCGAAGGCGAGCGAACTCTTGCCGGAGCCGGACAGGCCGGTGATCACGATCAGCTTGTCACGCGGCAGATCGAGATTGATGTTCTTGAGGTTGTGGGTGCGGGCACCGCGGATGCGAATCTCGGCCATGGTCCTGTCAATCGTGGCTGGCTTTGCTGTACCCCCGGCCCGGCCGCGCGTCCCGCAGACGCGAACGGGCGGCAAGGGTGCGGCGTACGGCCGTGTCGGACAGGCCGGAAGCAAAAACCGAACCTGCTACTATAACGGATTGCGGTTTCGCGACTGCTAATCCCCCGCTCCCTCCGCCTGTCCGACATGAGCGCCCTTGAACTGCGCGCGGCGCTTTCGCTGTCCTCGATCTATGCCCTGCGCATGCTGGGCTTGTTTGTGATCCTGCCGGTATTCGCCATCCACGCACGTACCCTGCCGGGGGCGGATGCGGTGATGGTGGGCTGGGTGCTGGGCATCTACGGTCTGACCCAGGGCATCCTGCAGATTCCCTTCGGCATGGCGTCCGACCGCATCGGCCGCAAGCCGGTGATCGCCTTCGGCCTGCTGCTGTTCGCCATCGGCAGTTTCGTGGCGGCCATCCCGGGCGACATCTGGACGGCCATCATCGGCCGCTCGCTGCAGGGCGCCGGCGCGATCTCGGCCGCGGTGACGGCCCTGCTTGCCGATCTCACCCGCGAGGAAAACCGCACCAAGGCGATGGCCATGGTCGGCACCACGGTCGGCCTGATGTTCGCCGTGTCCCTGGTGGCGGCACCCCTGCTGTTCGACGCCATCGGCATGAGCGGCATCTTCACCCTGACGGGCGTGCTCGCGTCGCTGGCGGTGGCGGTTATCGTATGGGTGGTGCCGGCGCCGCCCCGCCCGGCCGCAGGGGCCACCGGCACGCCGCGGCCGACCCTGGCCAGCATCGTGCTTGATCGCGAACTGCTGCGGCTGAATATCGGCATCTTCATCCTGCACACGGTGCTCATGGCGATCTTCGTCGTGGTGCCGATCGCCCTCCTGGAATTCGGCCACATGCCGGTCAAGACCCACTGGAAGGTCTACCTGCCGGCGGTGCTGCTGTCGTTCATCGCGATGATCCCGCCCATCATCTGGGCCGAAAAGCGCGGCCGCAACCGGGCGGTGCTGCTCGGCTCGGTGGGCTGCATGGGTGTCGCCGTGCTGGCCCTGATCCCGGCCATGCATTCGGCCGGCTGGATCGCCTTGCTCTTGTTCGTCTACTTCGCGGCGTTCAACATCCTCGAGGCGCAGCTGCCGGCGCTGGTGTCGCGCTTCGCCCCGCCCGCGGGCAAGGGGGCCGCCCTCGGTGTCTACAATACGACGCAGGCCATCGGGCTGGCGGCCGGCGGCGCGCTGGGCGGTTACCTGGTAAAATATACAGGGTTGACCTCGGTATTCGTTTTTGGTGCGGTGATGATGTTCCTCTGGTTCATCGCCGCTTTTTCGATGCGCGAACCGGAGAAGCGGCGGCCGGCGAGCGCGAATTCTCTTGAAGGAGAACTCAAGCATGGCCTCAGTCAATAAAGTCATCCTGGTGGGCAATCTGGGCAAGGATCCCGAAGTGCGCTACGCGCCTTCCGGGGACGCCTTCGCCAACGTGACCATCGCCACCACCCGTACGTGGAAAGACAAGAACTCGGGCGATAAGAAGGAAGAGACCGAGTGGCACCGCATCGTCTTCAACGGGCGGCTGGCCGAAATCGCCGGCGAATACCTGAAGAAGGGCCGCTCCATCTACGTCGAGGGGCGTCTGCGCACCCGCAAGTGGCAGGACAAGGACGGCACCGACAAGTACACCACCGAGATCATCGCCGACCAGATGCAAATGCTGGGCAGCCGCGAAGGCATGGGCGGCGGCATGGATGAGGGCGGCGCCGGCGGCGGACGCCCGGCCAGCGCGCCGCGTGCCGCGCCCGCCGCGGCGAAGAAGCCGGCCGGCAACTTCGACGACATGGACGACGATATTCCCTTCTGAGGCCGTCGCCTGGAAACCGGCAAATGAAAAGCCCGCGACAGTCAAGTCGCGGGCTTTTTGTTTTCGTGCATCGCCTGCCGGAGGGGGCCCGCAGCGGGCGCGTCAATCCACCGTGGCGCCGCTGGCTTTGACCACCGCTTCATAGCGTGCGTACTCGCGCCGCATCAGTTCGCCGAACTGTTCCGGGGTGGTGGGCACGGGTTCGGCCATCATGGCGGCGAAGCGGGTCTTGACATCGTCCGATTGCAGCGCCTGCACGTACGCCTCGTTCAGGCGTGTCACGATCTCGCGCGGCGTGCCGGCGGGCGCGATCAGGCCCCACCAGGTATCGACCTCGAAGCCCGGAAACATCTCGGCTATCGCCGGTACCTCGGGCAGGAGCGGGCTGCGGCCGGGGGTTGTCACCGCCAGCGGCAGCACCTTGCCTGCCCGGATGTTCGCCCCCGACGTGGCGAGATTGTCCAGCGTGAAATCCACCGTGCCCGCCAGCATGGCCAGCTGCGACGGGCTGCCGCCATTGAAGGGAATGTGCACGGCGAAGAAGCCGACTTTCTTCTTGAACATTTCGCCGGCCAGGTGACCGCCGCTGCCGTAGCCGCCGCTGGCGTAGCTCAGGCGCGCGGGGTTGGCCTTGGCATAGGCGACGAAGTCCTTGAGCGTGGCGATCTTGAGCCGGCGCGCGGTGTCCGCGTTCATGACCAGCACGTTGGGGATGCGCACCATCTGCGTGATGGGGGCGAAGTCCTTGATCGGATCGTAGGGCAGTTTCTTGAAAAGCCAGGGGTTGATGGCGTGCATGGCGACGGCCGCCATGCCGATGGTGTATCCGTCAGGCGCCGCCTTGGCCACAAGGTCCACGCCGATGCCGCCGCCGCCGCCCGGCCGGTTCTCGACCAGCATGGGCACACCGAGGGTTTGCGCCGCCTTCTCGGTGATGATGCGCGTGGTCACGTCCGTGGCGCCTCCGGCGGTGAACGGGACGATCGCCCGGATGGGTCTGCCCGGCTGGGCGCGGCCGCCCAGCGGAAACGCCGCCGCGCCAAGGCCGGCCAAAAAGTGTCTGCGGTGCATGCTGCCTCCTTCGCTTCAATGAACAGGCGCGCGATCCGGCGCCGGTTGGGGTCGGTGCGGACCGCATTGCCGGGCACAAACCCGGCACGTCCGCGGCACGTCCTGCGACGCCCGCTCGCGCTCACGCCCGCTCGCGGTCATGGGCCCGGCGCCAGCCGTGGCGGCCGTGCGGTACGGTGCTGCATGCCGTCGTGCCGACTTCGCGGCGCCGGTCGCAGTTTGCGTTATAATTGCAGGCTTTTGTTTTTCCACGTCTTTTTGGAGAAAAGTGATGCCATTCTATGCCTACCGCTGCGAAGATTGCGGGCATGCGCAGGACTTTCTGCAAAAAATGAGCGACCCGCTGATCGAGGCGTGCCCCGCCTGCGCGTCCAGGAACTTCCGCAAGCAGGTGACCGCCGCGGGTTTTCAGTTGAAGGGGGGCGGCTGGTACGTGACCGATTTCCGCGACAGCGGCAAGAAGGACGCGAAAAAACCCGCCGAGGCCGGCGCGGACAAATCCGCATCCGCCGACACCAAGGCTGACAGCAAGCCCGCGGAATCCGCGGCCGCGCCGGCCGTCAGCACGGCGACGCCGGCGCCGGCGCCCGCCTCCGGCGGCGACACCAAGGCCGCCTGAACCCGGCCGGTGCGAGCGCTTTCCGTGAAACGCTACTTCATCGCCGGTTTGCTGGTCTGGGTGCCGCTCGCGGTCACCATCTGGCTGATCCGCTTCCTGGTGACGACCATGGACGGCGTGCTGCCGGAGTGGATGATCCCGGATGTGATCGAGCGCCAGCATATTCCCGGCATGGGGCTGGTGGCGGTGCTGCTGCTGGTGTTCGCCACCGGCGTGCTGGCGGCCAACTTCATCGGCGAGCGCCTGGTGCGCTGGTGGGAAATGCTGCTGGCCCGCATTCCCATCGTGCGCACCATCTATTCGAGCGTCAAGCAGGTCTCCGACACCATTCTGTCGCCCAATGGCCAGGCCTTCCGCAAGGCGGTGCTGGTGCAGTATCCGCGCCAGGGTTCCTGGACCATCGCGTTTCTGACCGGCGCGCCCGGCCCGGGCGTCATCGAGCACCTGCCGGGGGAGCATGTCAGCGTCTATGTACCCACCACGCCCAACCCTACCTCGGGATTCTTTCTGCTCATGCCCAAGCGCGAGGTGGTCGAGCTCGACATGAGCGTCGACGCCGCGCTCAAGTACATCGTGTCGATGGGGGTGGTCGCGCCGCCCGGCAACCCGCGCCGACCCGGCTCCGCCGTTTCCAATCCGTGATTGACTGAAAGCTTCACCCATGCGCACCGAATACTGCGGGCGGATCGATACCCGCCATCTCGACCAGACCGTGACCCTGATGGGCTGGGTCAACACCAGGCGTGACCACGGCGGCGTGATCTTCATCGACCTGCGCGACCGCGAAGGCATCGTGCAGGTGGTGTGCAACCCGGACCGCAAGGAGGTGTTCGCCGCCGCCGAGAAGATCCGCGGCGAGTACGTCATCAAGGTGGTGGGCAAGGTGATCCGCCGCGAGCCCAACCTGGTCAATCCCAAGCTCGCCACCGGCGAGATCGAGGTCGTCGCGCACGAGCTCGAGATCCTCAACGCCGCGGTCACGCCGCCGTTCCAGATCGACGACACCAATCTCAACGAGATGATCCGGCTGGAGCACCGGGTGGTCGACCTGCGCCGCCCCTACATGCAGAAGAACCTGATGCTGCGCTACAAGGTGGCCATGGCGGTGCGCCGCTATCTCGATGCGCTCGGCTTCATCGACATCGAGACGCCCATGCTCACCAAGTCCACGCCCGAGGGTGCGCGCGACTACCTGGTGCCCTCGCGTGTGCATGACGGCATGTTCTTCGCGCTGCCGCAGTCGCCGCAGCTGTTCAAGCAGATGCTGATGGTGTCCGGCTTCGACCGCTACTACCAGATCACCAAGTGCTTCCGCGACGAGGACCTGCGCGCCGACCGCCAGCCGGAGTTCACCCAGATCGACTGCGAAACCTCCTTCCTCACCGAGGCCGAGATCCGCGACATCTTCGAGGGCCTGATCCGCTCGGTGTTCAAGGAAGCCATCGGCGTCGAGCTCGCCGACCCGTTTCCGGTGATGCCCTTCGCGCAGGCGATGGCGCTGTACGGCTCGGACAAGCCGGACCTGCGCGTGACGCTCAGGTTCACCGAGCTCACCGACGTGATGAAGGATGTCGCCTTCAAGGTCTTCAGCGGCCCGGCCACCACGCCCGGCGGGCGCGTGGCCGGCATGCGGGTGCCCGGCGGCGGCGCGCTCACCCGCGGCGAGATCGATGCCTATACCGAGTTCGTCAAGATCTACGGCGCCAAGGGCCTGGCCTACATCAAGGTCAATGACGCGTCGCAGCCCAACGAAGCCGGCCTGCAATCGCCGATCGTCAAGAACCTGTCACCGGATTCGCTCAAGGCCGTCATCGAGCGCACCGGCGCGCAGTCGGGCGACCTGATCTTTTTTGGCGCCGACCGCGCCAAGGTCGTCAACGACGCGCTGGGCGCCCTGCGCGTGAAGATCGGCCACGAGAAGGGGCATCTCACGGGTGAAGCCTGGAAGCCGCTGTGGGTGGTGGACTTCCCGATGTTCGAATACGACGAGGAAGAAAAGCGCTGGAACGCCATGCACCATCCCTTCACCGCGCCCAAGGACGGCCACGAGGACTACCTCACCACCGACCCCGGCCAGGCCACCGCCAAGGCCTACGACATGGTGCTCAACGGCTGGGAAATGGGGGGCGGCTCGGTCCGTATTCACCGCGAGGACGTGCAAAGCAAGGTGTTCCGCGCCCTCAACATCGGCGCCGAGGAGGCGAAAGTCAAGTTCGGCTTCCTGCTCGATGCCCTGCAGTACGGCGCCCCGCCGCATGGCGGCATCGCCTTCGGCCTGGATCGCCTGGTCACCATGATGACCGGCGCCGAGTCGATTCGCGATGTCATCGCCTTCCCCAAGACCCAGCGTGCGCAATGCCTGTTGACCCAGGCGCCCTCGGAAGTCGACGAAAGGCAGCTGCGCGAGCTGCACATCCGCCTGCGGAACGCGAAACCCGCATGACAATGGCATGGGAGGCCGTGGGAATCTTTGCAGGAATGTGACTTTTTTCCGCCTTTTCGGGAAGGGAAACTCCTTAGACTCGGTTTCCCCGGTTTGCATCGCGGATTCCCTTGCGCCATTCGTCCCCCATTCTGGATCACCTTGCGGCCGCACCGGGGCTGTCGCAGGCGCGCGCGACCGTTCGCCCGGGAACTGCGGTCACGTCCATGCCCGCGTTCCTGATTGCCGATATACGCGTCGTCAATTTCGACAAGTACGAGGAGTACCGCGCCAGGTTCCGCGCCTGCGTGAAGCGGTACCACGGCACCTTCGTGGCCGGCGGGCAGGAACCGCAGGTGGTGCAGGGCGGCTGGTATCCGCCGCGCATGCTGGTGGTGGAATTCGCGCGGCGCGCGGACGCCTTGGCGATGATCGATTCCGACGAATACCGCGCGCTCGAGGTCGAGCGCGGCAACTGCGCCATGTTCGACATGATCATCGTCGACGGCGTGGCGGCCTGCCGCTATGTCGGCCGCAAGACGGCGCCGGTGCTGGCCATCGCCGACACGCGCATCGTGAACCGGCCCGCCTTCGCGGAATTTCGCAAGGGCATCGACCAGGCCGTGCGCGAGAACCAGGGCCGCTACCTTGCGGTCTGCGACCGGGTGCGCACCGTGGCGGGCAACTGGGCGCCGGAACTGGTGACCATCATGGAGTTTCCCACCCGCGAGCAGGCGTTGACCGCGCATACCGCCTCCGGCTACGAGGCCACGCGCCAGCGCGGCAACAACGCCGCGATGATCGACATGGTCATCCTGTCCGGCAGAAAGCCCGGCGAAACTGCCTGAGCCCGGCGCATGCGGGCCCGCTTGCTGCGGCGCCGCATGACATGCGGGGCGCACGCCGGTGAGCGAGTTCAAGATCCCGATTTCCGTGCTGGTGGTGATCCACACCCCGGCCCTGGAGGTGCTGTTGCTTGAACGGCGCAACGCGCCCGGCTTCTGGCAAAGCGTGACCGGCAGCGTCGACCATGAAAGCGAGCCGCTGGCCGAAACCGCGTGCCGCGAAGTGCTCGAGGAAACCGGCATCGACGCCCGCGCCCCCGGACACCGCCTGACCGACTGGAACAAGACCAACCGCTACGAAATCTATCGCCGCTGGATCAGCCGCTATGGTCCCGGGGTCACGCACAACACCGAGCATGTCTTCGGGCTCACCATACCGAAGCAGGTGGAACCGGTGCTGACCGAGCATCTCGCCTGGCGGTGGCTGCCCTGGCGGGAGGCGGCGGAACAATGCTTTTCCTGGAGCAACGCGCAGGCCATCCAGGAATTGCCCGCGCGCGTCGACGCCAACCTCACCGCCCCGTCGCCACGCCGCGATTGAAGCGCCCGGCGGCATGCCGGC
>CANGUJ010000086.1 GCA_947456845.1 Burkholderiales bacterium
GGCCGGGTGGTGTTCTACTTCTGCGTGCTGATGCTGCTGCTGTTCTCCAAGAACGTCTACAGCGCCAGCCTCACCTCCTACTTCACCTTCTACCTGATCGAGCGCTTCCACATTCCGGTGCAGGCGGCGCAGGTGCAGCTGTTCATCTTCATGGCGGCGATTGCCGCCGGCACGCTGATCGGCGGCGCGCTTACCGACCGCATCGGCCGGCGCCCGATGATCTGGATCTCCATCCTGGGCGCCCTGCCCTTCACCCTCGCATTGCCTTTCGCCAACCTGTTCTGGACGGCGGTGCTGACCATCATCATCGGCATCCTGATGGCCTCGGCGTTTCCGGCCATCCTGGTCTATGCGCATGAATTGCTGCCGGGGCGCATCGGCCTGGTGTCGGGCATCTTCTTCGGTGTCGCGTTCGGACTGGGCGGGCTGGGCGCCGCGGCGATGGGGCATGTTGCCGACCTGCGCGGCATTGCCTTCGTGTACCAGCTTTGTTCCTACCTGCCGGCGATCGGCCTGGTCGCCTGGTTCCTGCCGGACCTCTCGCGCCAGGCACCGGCGCGCACCTGATCGCGGCAGCCGAAGAATCCACCGAACCTGCGGCCGTCCGCGTGGCGGCCCGACAAAGGGAGTCCCATGCAAGCAAGACGAATCCTCATCACCGGCGCGGCCGGGCAGATCGGCGCGGCATTGCGGCGCGGCCTGAAGGGCGTCTACCCGCTGCTGCGCCTGGCCGACCTCGCCCCGCTGGGCGACGCCGACGCCGGCGAGGAACTGTGCCGATACGACCTGCGCGACATCGAGGCGCTTGAAAAAAGCATGGTCGGCATCGACTGCGTGGTGCATCTGGGCGGGGTTTCCGTGGAAGACAGCTGGGAGAAGGTGCTGCCGGCCAATATCGAGGGTTGCTACAACGTCTTCGAGGCCGCGCGCCGCCAAGGCGTCAAGCGCGTGGTGTTCGCGAGTTCCAACCATGCGATCGGCTTTCACCGCCGCGAGAGATTCATCGACGACACTGTGGTGCCGCGGCCGGATTCGCGCTACGGCATCTCCAAGGTGTTCGGCGAAGCCGTCGGCCGCATGTATGCGGACAAGCACGGGCTGTCGGTGGCGTGCCTGCGCATCGGCACCTTCCGCCACCCCGACCGGCCGGATGAGGTGCGGCAGTTGAACTCGTGGATCAGCCACCGCGACATGGTGCAGTTGACGCGCCGCTGCATCGACCATCCCGACTACCATTTCATCGTCGTCTACGGCGTATCGAACAATCTGCGCAGCCGCTGGGACAATAGCAACGTGAAGTTCCTCGGTTACCGACCCGAGGACGACTCCGAGGTGTACGCGGCCGAGATCCTTGCGCGCGGCGTCAAGGAAAACGAGATCGCCGCGCAGTTCCACGGCGGCTTCTATTGCCCGATCGAGTTCTCGGGCGATACCGGCAGGATCGATTGAACCCAACCGCCCGCAAGCCTTTCGCCGGGCTGCGCGTCCTCGACTTCACCACCACCATCGCCGGTCCGCACTGCACGCGGCTCTTGGCTGACATGGGCGCCGAGGTGATCAAGATCGAGGCGCCGGAAGGCGACATGATGCGCAGCCGCCCGCCACTGCGCAACGGCGCCTCCAGCTATTTCGGCCAGCTCAACGCGGGCAAGAAAAGCGTGGTCATGGACCTGAAATCGGGCGCGGCGAACGCCGCGATCCATGCCCTGCTGGCCGGTACCGATATTCTGGTGGAAAACTTCCGGCCCGGCGTCATGCGGCGGCTCGGGCTCGATTACCCGGCGCTGGCCGCCGCCTACCCGCGCCTGATCTATTGCGCCATTTCCGGTTATGGCCAGACCGGGCCTTCGTCGCAACTGCCGGCCTACGCGCCGGTGGTGCATGCCGCCTCCGGCTTCGACCTTGCCCATCTGGGCTACCAGGAGGGACGCACGCGACCCGACTATTGCGGTCTGTTCATCGCCGATGTGGCCGTCGGCACCTATGCCTTCGGCGCCATCGGCGCGGCCCTGCACCAGCGCCATGCCGACGGGCGCGGCCAGTGCGTGGACTTGTCCATGCTTGAAACCATGCTCGGCTTCACGCTCACCGAACTGCAGTATGCGCAGTTCGAGGTGCCGCCGCCGGGCCGCCCGATCTACGGGCCGCTGGCCTGCGCCGACGGCTACCTGAACGTCGCGGTCGCGAGCGAGAAGAGCTTCCAGGGCTTCGCCCGGGCGGCGGGCCACCCGGAATGGGTGCACGACCCACGCTTTGAGAGATATACCGACCGGCGCCGCCACTGGGGCGAACTGATGGACCTGGCCGAGGGCTGGTCACGCACGCTGTCCAAGGCGCAATGCCGGGCAGTCTTCGACCGCTGCGGCGTACCCTGCTCGCCTTACCGGACGGTCGCTGAAGCAATGGCAGACCCGCAGATCGCGCACCGCGATGCCCTGGCCGAAGTGAACGACGCAGGCGGCCGCTTCCAGGTCCTCAACCCGCCGTTCCGCCTTTCCAACGCCGCGACCGGCGCCGGAAACCACAGCCCGGCGCTGGGGGAACACACGGTCGAAGTCCTGCGTGGCGCCGGGCTTTCGATGGCCGAGATCGCGGCCTGCGCCGCCGGCAGCGCAGCCATTTAGGAACGCTTCGCCGCGCAGACCGGCACGCAACCTGGGTGGAAAAGGCGTGCTGTGCGCCTACTTGTCGGTGCGCTCTTCCTCGACCGCCTTGCGCGCCTTCATGTTGAAGCGGCCGTCATAGATCGGCCGACCACCGGTCGACGGCCCCTGGTACTGCACGAACACCATCTGCCCGCCGGTTTCGGTGAAGAGTTCTTCCTCGTAGTGTGGGTCGGAATAGCAGAACATCGTGCCCGGGCCGTGGGTCTTGCCGCCGATCACGAAGGTGCCCTCGATGATGTACCAGACCTGAGCGAAGTCGTGCTTGTGGAAGGGGTGGCGCGAGCCCGGTTCGTAACGCACGATGCCGGCGTTGGGCTCGGTGGGATTTTCCGGGCGCGGATGGAACATCATCTTGCCGGTTTGCCCGGGCCAGCGGATGGTTTCCCATTCGTGTTCGTCGACATGGGTCACACGCGGCGGCTGGTGCGCCAGTTGGGTGGTAGCAATGTCGTTCATGGATGCCTCCTTAGCGGGTGGAGAAAATATCCTGCAATACGCCGCCGGCCCTAGGCCAACTTGGCCGCCTTCTTGATCTGCGTGAGCTTGACCATCTGCGGCGACTTCTTGTAGTGCGCGTCGAGCGGGTAACAGCCTGACACCATGCCGTTGCGCGGGCCGGTGGTGCAGTCGCTGAAAGTGCGGCACAGGCGCTTCCTCTGCATGGGCCGGCCGGCCAGCACGTCGGCGGGGAGGTCAGGATAGGCCAGCACCATGCGGCCCAGGCCCACCATGTCGGTCCAGCCTTCGCGCACCACCGCCTGCGCGACGTTGGGCAGGAATTCCTGCAGGTAGGTGTAGCCGCTGCCCATGAAGGCCAGGTCCGGGAACGCGCGCTTCAAGTCACGCACGGTCTCAAGATGGCGCATCACGCCGATCAGCGGATCCTCGGGAGGCTGGTAGCCGTCCGAAGGCGGATACAGCGCCGGTCGGGTGACATGCGGGTTGTAGTAGGGGCTGCCGAGCGTGATGTTGACGAGTTTGATGCCGAGGCTTCGCACCACTTCAAGGAAGGCACGCGTCTCGGCGAGGTCCGCCCCCACGGGCGCGTTCTGGTCGGTACCAAAGCCGAACTGGTAAGGCAGCAATTGCGCGTAATCGTCCGGGACGCCGGCGCCGAGTTCGTCGGGCACATCGTGGTTGGGGTCTGGCTTGAAGGGCACGAAATCCAGTGCGGAGAGGCGCACACCCATCTCCATGTCCGGCACCTCGGCACGAATGCCGGCCACCAGGTTACGCAGGAAGCGCGTGCGATTTTCCAGCGAGCCGCCGAATTCGCCCGGACGGCTGCGCGCGGAGAGGAACTCGTGGCCCAGGTAACCGTGGCAATGCTTAAGGTCCACGAACTGGTAGCCGCAATCCCAGGCTCGCCTGGCCGCGACCACGTAGTCATCGATCAGCGCGTGGATCTCGCCGTCGGTGAACACATGCACGTCGGGCTTCAAGTGGAACTTGCGGTCGAGGATGGGATGCCGGTACAGGATGGAAGGCTCCATGCGGCCGTGATCGTTGGGCTTGCAGAAGCGCCCGGAGTGGGTCAGTTGCAGGCCGATCACCAGGCCACGGTCATCGCCCATGGCCTCGCGATGCGCCGCCACCAGCGTTTCGCGCAGGGCGGCGATGCTGGCCTGGTTGTCGGCCGTCATGGTCAGCTGGTTGGGATTGGCGCGGCCGTCGTGGCGTACCGCCACCGCCTCGCCGCCCCAGATCATCTTGGCGCCCGAGAGACCGAAGTTGCGCCAGCGGCGGATGGTGTTGGGCGAGGGCTTGCCGTCGAGTTCGCCGTCCCAGCCTTCCATGGGCTGGATGGCGAAGCGGTTGCCTATGGTGAAAGGCCCTACCTTGAGCTCCGCACCCAGGGGCGACGTCGGGCCGGAGCCGACGATGTCGTCGCAGGGCATGGCAAGACCCAGGCGCTGCAGGTTGTCGCGAAAACCCGCAGCGGTCTGCAGGGACTTGATCTTGACGAAATCACCGAACTTCACGGCATGGGGCTCCCGCGGCCGCAAGTGCTGCGACCCGCATCAATTAACGAACTGGTTAATTATTGCCAAACCGATTGCCGGCGTCAATCCCGCGGCGCTGCATGTCGCCGCCGGTGCCGCTGCTAGAAGAACTTGTTGGGTTTCTGAAAGATGCCCAGCAGCAGCGCGCCGTGGGGCGCGCTGGCAGTGTGCCGGCTGCCGGGCGGCCGGAACACGAAACTGCCGGCCTTGGCCTCGCCTTCATGGTCGACCAGGCTGCCCTCGAGCACCCAGGTCTGCTCGAGCTCCACATGCATATGGTCGGTCAGCACCGACCCGGGTGCCATGCGCGTCAACACGGTCTGCATGCCGGTCTCCGGGTCGTGCATCAGCGTCTTGTTCTCTACGCCGGGGAAGGGCGAGGGCACCCAGGGGATCGATTCCGGATCGACGTAGCGCGAGGATAGCGGGGCCAGTTTGTCCTGCCACGATTCAAGACCGGGGGTTTTGTGTGCCATGCGGTTGTCTCCCTGCGGGTGGTGGGCTGGTTTTCAATTTCCCCCAGTGTAGGCCTGCCTGCGCTTGTATTCCAGCCCCCCCGCCAATGCGCCGCGCTACTCCGCCTTGGCGCCGGTTTCCTTGACGACCTTGGCCCATTTGTCGAGTTCGCGCTTGACCAGGGCGGCGAAAGCGTCGCCACGCAGGTTGCTGGCCTCGAAGCCGATGTTGCGCAGCTTTTCCCGCACGTCCGGCGCATTGCCGGCACGGTCAAGCTCCTCGCGCAGCCTGGCCACCACCGGCGCGGGCGTGCCCGCCGGCACCCAGATGCCGACCCAGGACTCGTCCTCGAATCCGGTGAAGCCGGCCTCGGCGATGGTGGGCACCTCGGGAATGGCGGAATTGCGCTTGGCGCTGGTCACCGCCAGGCCGATCAGCTTGCCGGCCTTGATCTGCGGCACCGCCGGCGGCAAGGCAGTGGAGGCCACATCCACCTCGCCGGAAATCGCCGCGGCCATCACCGGCGGAATACCCTTGTAAGGCACATGCAGGATCTGGATTTTCGCCAGCGACTTGAACAGGTATTCGGCCGACAGCTGCGGCGTGGTGCCGAAACCGGGCGAGCCGTACTGCACCTTGCCGGTCCTGGCGCGCTCGACCACGTCCTTGAGCGACTTGATGCCGGTGTTCGGGCTGGTGACGAGGATGTTGGGCGCGGTGGCCAGAAGCCCGATCGGGATGAAATCCTTCTCGGAGTCGTAACCATGCTGCGGGTACAGCCACGGCGTGACGGCGAAGGCGGTGGACGACACGAGCACGTTGTAGCCGTCCGGCGGCGACTTGACCACCGCCTGGATGGAAATCAGCGCGCCGGCGCCCGCACGGTTGTCCACCACGATGGGCTGGCCCCAGTTCTCCTGGATCTTTTGCGCGAACAGGCGGCCGATCACGTCCTGCGGGCTGCCGGTGGACGCGGTGACGAACTTCACCGGTTTGGAGGGGTATGGCTGGGCCAGCGCCGGGCTGGCGAGAGAGACGACAGCGGCACCGATCAGCGCTGCCAGCAAACGGAATGGGTTCATTGGGTTTATCTCCGCTTTTCGGCCCGGCGAACGTGCGCGCGCTCCGGTCGGGCTTGTAGGGGTATCTCGCGCATGAAGTGAAAAAAATTCAAATGGGTGCGGCCAGCGCGGCCAGGGAACGCTCGACCACCGCCGTCTGCTCGGCCGCGGGCGCGCCGGCGACTTCAAGCCGGCCGATTTCCAGAGAATTCTCGACCACCATGCGGCAGCGCTCGTAGCGGCGGCGCATGAAATTGGCAAAGGCCTCGGGCAACGATGCCGCGCGTGCCACCTCATCGGCCAGGACGATGCCGTCCTCCAGCGCCATGCCGGCACCGGAAGCCAGTTGCGGGGTGGTGGCGTGCGCGGCGTCGCCGATCAGGATGGTATTGCCGCGCCACCACGCGTGGCGCAGCAGGTGGCTCTCGAGCGGCCGGTAGATGATCGGCGATTGCGCGCAGAGGCCGGCACGGATGTCGGCCAGGATGCCGCCGTAGCCGGACAGCAGTTCGCGCAGCACTTCGTGCTGCGTCTCCGCGGGACGCCTCGGGTTGTCCGGCACGTGCTTGAGCAGGAACATGTACATCTCTTCCTGCGACACCGGCGTCAGGCCCACCTTGACCGGACCGCCCAGGAAGAAATGCCGCATGGAAATCCGTGGCGGACGCGGGATCACCAGGCGCCAGCAGGCCTGCCCGGTAAAGCCAGGCGCAGCGGCCTCGGGGAACAGCAGCTTGCGCATGCCTGAGAACAGTCCGTCGGCGCCGACCACCAGGTCCACCGTCTCGCTGCTGCCATCGGAAAATCGCACGCGGCTGGCGGTTCCGGCCGGTTCGATGGCGGTCGCGGTGAGCCCCAAGCGCACCGGTACGCCCAGTTCACGCAGGCGCGCCGACATGATCCCGTGCAGCGTGGGCCGCAGGATGCCGCCCGCGCCGGGCACGTCCGCATCGGGCAGCGGCGGGCTTTGCACCACGCGCAATGGCATGCCCTGCACATCGCACACCTGGATGCCCGCGTGGGTATGGCCCTCTTCCATCACCTGATCGAGCAGGCCGGCCATGCGCATGGCGCGAAGCGTCGAAGCGCTGATGGTGAGCCCGGCGCCGGCCATCTTCCAGTCGGCGGCGATGTCGATCAGTTGCACCTCGATGCCGGCGCTGCGCAACATGATGGCCGCCGACATGCCGGCCACGCCGCCGCCCACCACCAGGGCCGTACGCGCGGCGCTCATGTCAGGCCTTCCATTCGCCGATGCCGATGCCGGTGTACCAGTTGGGCACGGCGCGGTAGTAGTGCCGGTGGAAGTGCGCACCATCGGCCGCGCCCATGGCGGCCAACCACATGCGGATTTCCTCCGCCCCGTTGCCGGCCTCGTGCACATGCTCGGTCGAATACTTCACCACGCCTGCCGCATCGCCCGCCTCGAGCAGGCGCAGGAACTCGCGGTCGAAGGCCTCGTTGACCATGCCCATGCGCGGCGTGGCGAGGTCATGGCTGATGCCGCCGGTGGCAAGGATCGCGACGCGCTCCAGCGCGGGATACGTGCGCAAGGCACGGCCAAGCGCCACGCCGAACGCATGGCAGCGGCGCATCGTGGGCAGGGGCGGCTGCACGCAGTTGATGAGAATCGGCACCAACGGGATGTCACGCGCGACCCCGGCCAGCTCCAGCGGGGCCAGCACGCCATGGTCGAGCGTGAGTTCCATCGACAGCGCCGGATCGAAATCGCTTTCCATCAGGCGGGAAAGCAGGTAGGCGCCGAGCGCCGCGTCACCGGGCAGGATGCGCTTTTCCGCCTTCAGCCAGTGCTCCACCGGCGTCGGATACTGCGGCGCCGCGCCGATGCACAGGGCCGGCAGATTGTTGAGGAAAAAATTGTGCACATGATCATCCGACAGGACGATCAGGGCCTGCGGACGCGCCGCGGCGATGGCCGCGCCCATGGCACGAAAACCCGCGAAGATTTCCTCGCGCTCGGACGCGGCGATGGCGTCCGGAAAATTGAGCATCACCGGCGTGTGGCTGGCCGCATGGATGGCGACGATTTCGGCCATGTCAGTTCTTCCCGGCCAGGGCCTTGAGTGCACCCACCGAAACGGGTTCAGGGATCTTTATGCCGATGCAATGCGCGCGCAGCAGGTAGGGGTTGGCGCCGGCCAGGTACAGGGCGGCGACATCGTTGTCGCGGATCGCCGCGCGCGCGCGGCCGGTCAGCGCAAAGCGGTCGAGATAGGCCTCCTTGTCGCCCAGGTAGGCCGCGAGGTCGTCGGGCTTGTGGTGCAGTTCGAACAGCACCTTGTTGAGCCCATAGGCTTCCGCCGTGGGCATGTTCTGCAGCCAGTTGCTCATGGTGACTCCACCGGGCCCCGGATATGCCGGACTGCCGCAACGGCGGGCCGGCATTTCAGGGCGCGTTCATCCGATTACATAACGATATACTTCCGTAAAATACAAAACAAGTTCTTTTGTATATAATTGCATTAGGGTTTCCCTTGCCCATTCCAGACCTCACGGGTGTCATGCAAATCCGCAACGAAGGCGAAAAACGCACCCGCGCCGCAGCGGACATCGTGACGGCGGTCGAGCAGGACATCCTGGCCGGTGTGCGCCTGCCGGGAGAACGCATCGACGAGTCGGCGCTTGCCGAGACCTTCAATGTTTCCCGCACGCCAGTACGCGAAGCCATCCTCGAACTGGCCGCAATGGGGCTGGTGGATCAGCGCGCCCATCGCGGCGCCTTTGTCGCCGACGTCACACTCGAGGAAATCTTCGACGTCTACGAAGTGCTGGCCGAACTGGAAGGGCTGTGCGCACGCCTGGCCACGCGCCGCATGGAGGCTGTCGAACGCCGCGCGCTCGCAGACCTGCACGCGGAAATGGCGGGCCTGCTCTCTCCCGACGACCGCGATCGCTACATCGCGCTCGATATGCGCTTTCACGACATGCTCATCGCCGCGGCGCGCAACGCCGCGCTCAAGGACCACCTCGCGCTATGCCTGCGGCGCATCGCGCCGGTACGCCGCACCAGCATGGAACTGGTGCGCGACATGCGCCTGGCGCACGCCGAGCACGGTGAGATCATCGCGGCCATCAGCGCGGGGGATGCCGCCGCGGCCGAACGCATCATGGGCGAGCATGTATCGCTGCGCGCCGAGCAGGCCAAGGACCTGATCGCACGCTGGAAGACCCGACGCAATGCCGCGACGCAGTCCAGCGCGGGACAAGCGGCTGCCTAAGCACGCCAGCGCGGGGCTCCTGCGACCTCCCGGTTTGGAGGCACCCGCGTCCGATTCGATCCATAAGGCCTGCATCGCCTGCCTAGACCGTTTCGTGGCCGCAGTGAATGCCTACGACGTGCATGCCATGGAAGCCGAGATGCATTTTCCGCATGTTCGCTTCGCCGGCGGCAGCATCGTCACTTTCGCTGCGCCGGGCGGCAATCCGATGGACCTGTTCGACCGCTTGCGGCGCAAGGACGGCTGGCACCACAGCACCTGGAATTCACGCAGCATGGTCCAGCACGATGAAACCAAGGCCCATGTGGCGGTGAACTACACCCGCCGCCGGTCGGATGGCAGTGTGATCGGCGTGTACGACTCGCGCTACGTGCTGGCGCTGAAGGACGGCCGCTGGGGCGTGCAACTGCGCTCCAGCTTCGGGCCTTGAACCGCGTACCGACTGCTCAGGCCCGCAAGTACGCCCGCAACCAAGCCGCACATTCGTTCGCGCTTTTTTCCGGCCACAGCACGGTCACCGTGGCGTCACCGCGCCGCACTTCGATGGCGATGTCGCCGGGCTGGCGGGTCAATCCTGCGGGCGCCAATCCCAACAGGCGCGCCAGCCAGCCTGGGCGCGCCTCGCCTTGACGGACGCCGGCTGGCAACGGCGGCATCGCACCGGTGGCAGTGCCCGCATCCGGGGCCGGCGAGGACGCCGCAGAAGCGACGGCCGCATCCGCAACCGGCTGGGTTGACGGCATGATCGCCGCCCCATCCGGTGCCAGGCGCTGCGCAAGATTGGCGCCGAACTCGTCCCACATGCGGTCGGCCTTGGTCTTCATGACGTTCAGGCCGAAGGTGCCCAGCCGCCCGAGCACATCGACCTTCACCTTCATGGTCAACGTGGTGCCGCCACCGGGCGCATCCTCCAGGAACATTTCGCTCACCTGCTTGAACGAACTGGCCACCGAGGCGTCCTCGCCGACGCCTTCGCTTTTCAGGTAGTGCGGCGGGCGCTGCTCGACGATGGTGGTGCGGATGCGGAACTTCGCGCTCACGAAGGAGATCTTCACCGCCATCTGGGCGCGGTACTCGGTGTCGCTCACCACCTCGATGGACTGCATGCCCGGCACGCATTCGCCCATCACCCTGGGGTCGAGCAACAGCGCCCACACCCGCGCCGGGGGCGCGGGAAGGGTGAGGGTCTTGTCAATGTCCACGCAGTTTCTCCGCGGCGGCCAGAACAGATGCGACGATGCCGGCGTAGCCGGTGCAGCGGCACAGGTTGCCGTCGAGCGCCTCGCGCACCTGCGCTTCAGTCGGGTCGGGGTTCTCCGCCAGAAGCGCGGTGGCCGCCATCAGGAAGCCGGGGGTGCAATAGCCGCATTGCAGGCCGCCGTGGGCTGCGAAGCACTGCTGCAGGGGCGAGAGTCCGCCCGCCGGCGCGAGGCCCTCGACGGTGGTGACGCTGCTGCCGCGCGCCTGCACGGCCAGCATCAGGCAGGACTTCACCAGCCGCCCGTCAACCATTACCGAGCAGGCGCCGCAGGTGCCGGTTTCGCAACCGCGCTTGGTGCCGGTCAGTACCAGGTCGTCGCGCAGCAGGTCGCACAAGAGGCGCCGCGCCGGGGCTTCGACTTCCTCGAGGCGCCCGTTGACGGTGAGTTTGATGACTTGTTTTCCCATGGTGCTTCAGGCCTCCGGCAGGTCGAACACGGCAGCCAGGGTGCGCCGCACCACTACCCGCACCATGGCGCGCCGGTAGGCCTCGTCGCCGCGTGCGTCGGATATGGCGAAGATGTCCTCGGCGGCGGCGGCCGCCGCCTGCGCGGCCAGTGGTACCGTCACCCGCTGGCCCTCGAGCA